>JBIJCS010000129.1:0-9969 GCA_044344575.1 Pirellula sp.
GTTTCCGCATAACCGCGTGAATGCGGTATTTTTGTATCACATCATTACGATCCCTGCGATCTATGTGTTGGGTTTATGGATTGCGATGCAGTTGTTCAGTTCTGTTGGGTCGATCGCATCTACAACAGCAAGTGCAGGTGGGGTCGCCTATTTGGCGCACGTTGGGGGTTTCGTGGCAGGAGTGCTCGCAGCGTTGTTTTATCGAATGCAGTTGCAACAGGAACCGGACTCGATTCTTCGAAGGCAGTATGATCGGGATCCGATGGCACGGCGGCTTTGGTAACCCGCAAATCGGCCGCTTGAATGTATTACCGCATTTGTTTTACGGTATTTGTTTTATCGTGGAGATTTCGGTGGGCGCGGGTTGGGGTTTCGAGCAGGCCGCGAGGGATCACCCTCGTCTGCTCTGGGGCTGTTGGGATGTGTAGGGAGAATTGGGGAGAGTTCTTTGACGAAGTCTTGGGCGTCGCGAAAACTGCGGTAGACGCTTGCGAAACGAACGAACGCGACTTCGTCGAAGCTACGGAGTCTGTCCATGCAGAGGTTTCCGATGTCCTCGGAGGTTACTTCTCTTTCATAGTGATCTAGTACATGGACTTCGATATCGATTGCCATTTGCTGGATATCTTCGGGTTTAATTTTTCGTTTCCAGCAAGCTTGTGAGAGGCCACGTTCGATTTTTGCGCGGCTAAAGTCTTGGCAGGTGCCGTCCCGTTTACGGACTTGAAGAAGCCCTTCGACACGTTCGTAGGTAGTGAAGCGTCGTTGGCAGTGGTTACAGTAGCGTCGGCGACGGATGGCACGTCCGTCTTCAACGTTCCTTGAGTCTTTGACGCCGTCATTGTCATTTCCACAAAAGGGGCATCGCATTTTCCGTATTCTCCGTGTCCATGTCCGGTGGCTGTCGATTTATCCGGTTTTTCTTGCCCGATGACGGTCCGATGGTGCAATTGTCGCAGAGATTTCAAGGGAATCAAGTTCCAATGAAAACCCTAGCCGAAGACGTCGGTGAGGCTATCATACGGACGTAGAGGGTGAATTTTGTTTGGTTTCCTTCCTACGGATCCACGAACTACGGTTAGAAAACATGGAAGCATCTGGCGAAACTCAAAACGATCAAACCGCGTCGATTTCTTTCGGAGGCCCGGAGGAAAAGGTTCAAGGCACCGCGAGTCAATCGGTTAGCGCATATCGTTATTTGCTGTACGCAGCACTTTTTATGCTTTTGGGGATCAGCGGTTTGATTTTTTTGGGCAGGGAGCGAAATAAGCTTGTTGGCCAGAAGGTCGGCGAGTTGGACTTTAAGCCTTTGCTCAACACGGATGAATCTGCTTCTTTAGCGATGGCGAGAGGAGAGTACAAGTTGATTCACTTCTGGGGCACATGGTGTCCTCCATGCATGTCGGAATATCCGGAGGTGATCAAACTACAGCGAAAGTACAAAGATGATCCACGATTGGTCATACTCAGCGTATCGTGTGGGCAAACGGTGCCAGAGAATCTCGAGGAGCTGGAGTTTGATACGAAGTACTATCTACAAGGTGTCGGTGGGGATATGCCTGTGTATTCCGATCCTGTGATGTATTCCAGGGTTCAGATTGCCAACATGATAGGGCGACAAGGATTTCTCTACCCGATGACGATGTTGCTCGACAAGGAGATGAAAGTTGTGGAAACTTGGTTAGGAGCAACGAGAGTGGGCGAATTGGATCGCGCGATTGAGCGCGTTCTCGGATCCCGCTGAGCTCGATTTTCGAATCGGTTACTTGCGAGAGAACATGACCAACTCTAGAGTTCAGCGATGCATTGGGATCACGATGGGTGACCCGACGGGAATCGGCCCGGAGGTAATCGCAGGGGCACTTGGAAGCCCATCGTTATCTCAGAGAATCGGTTCAGTGCCGTGGATACCGGTGGTCATCGGTAGAGCTTCGATCCTGCAGCGTGCAGCGCGTGTAATGCAAGTGGATTTGACGTTTGAAGCTTGTGAAGATTGGGAGCAAGTCGAATCGGTGATTGGCTTCTCCTCGTCAACTTGCGATGGTGCGCCTAAACGAATCGCGTGTTTACAAGCTGCGAATGCGGAAAGTGACTCAGCCAGGGATGGTTGCATCGACGCGCGAGGTGGGCAAGCTGCGTATGATTGTTTGTTGCGTGCGACCGAACTATGTCGTGCAGGCCGGTTAGCGGCGATAGTAACAGCCCCTTTGCAGAAGAAGGGGATGGAGTTAGCCGGTCACCATTGGCCAGGTCATACGGAGTTGCTGGCACATTTGTGCGGGGTGGAGAATACTGCGATGATGTTGTATCTACCCCCTGGAAAGCCGAATCACGGGGGCCCCTTTGGATTGGGAGTAATTCACGTTACCTTGCACATGGCCCTGCGAGAAATTTTTCAGTGGATCACCGAGGAGAGTGTTCTGCGAACGATTCATATGACGGAGAATTACTTTTCCAAGCTCATGTCGGTAGAGGTGGATCGCAAGCCACGAATTGCAGTCACGGCACTGAATCCCCATGGGGGGGAATCAGGACGATTTGGACGCGAAGAGATCGAGATCATTGCTCCAGCAGTGGCGCACGCAAGAGAGGCCGGTATCGACGTTTCGGGGCCGTGGGCTGTCGATACGTTAATGCCCAGAGCAGCACGGGGTGACTTCGATGCGGTAGTCGCAATGTATCACGACCAGGGGCACATCGCGTTGAAATTGTTAGATATGTTTGAAGCCGTTAATATTACGCTTGGATTGCCCATTGTACGCACGAGCGTTGCGCACGGAACGGCTCACGATATTGCCTGGAAAGGGATCGCAGATTCGGCAGGGATGGCGCAAGCGATTGTTGCGGCGGTGCATCTGTGCAACTAAGAGCGTGCAACGGCGAGCAATTCCAGTCCCTTGCGGATTGAATCTTGGTAGTTGTCAACTGTGACTTTTTCGTCCCACTCGATGATCAGAAGAGTACTCCGATTGAACCCAAATTCTCGGAGCTGTAGTTTCGCAAGTTCTGACCGCCTTGCCGTGGTGAGATATTCCTTTACGGCTTCTATGGGTTTCCCTCTTACGGCGTATCGTTCGTCAAATGGTGTTTTCTCGTCGAACTCGATGTAAGTGACTCCTAGAAACTTGGAAAAAGTTGCGAGGAATTGCCGGGTGGTCACGGTGATAGCAGGGGCTTGCACACGAGCGTCGTGAATCAGGGTTCCTACGAATTTCTTGGACGATTTGTTCTTTCCTGACCCGACCACGATGCGTTGTTCAAAGACGGTGACTCGGGTTGTATCGGTTTCGACGACGATAGCTAGATGGACGGGCGCGAGACGTCCTTTTCTGGACAGCTCGAAACCGAAGTATCGTTCTGCATCCACTTCGGGGAGAGAATTGGTGGCATCGAAGCCGGCATCGTTGATCGCCTTGAGCAACGCGGCTACTCGTTGTTTATCCGCGAAGCTCGTGGCGATTTGGGAGATAATGGAGATAGCGACAAGGATCAAAAAGATCCAAAACGGACCCATGGTAATCTCTTTGGTGCTTGACCGGCTTTAGGGGTTATCTTGCATTAGTGTTTCACTTGCACAACTGTTTATCTTGCCGAGAGGAGTTCGCTGACTTTCGTTTCGATTGCTTTTCCTCGCACGTGGATTGCTGCAACTTTTCCGTCTCGACCGATCAACAATGTGAAGGGGATTGCAGAGACCGCGAGGTCTTGAGCCAACGGAGTATTCATCCCGGACTTGGTTGGATCACCACTGACGTAGACGGACCATGGTGTTTGTTGTTTAGCGAGGAATTCCTCGAGATCGGAACGTTTGTCATCGAGGTTGATCGCGACGACTTCGAAACCTTCTGGATGCTTTTCCTCGTAGACTTTCTTGATGTTCGGGATTTCTTGGATACAGGGTCCGCACCAGGTTGCCCAGAAGTCGACGAGCACTACTTTCCCTTCGTACTTCGCTGGGTCGAATGGTTTGCCTTGGGTATCGACTAATGCAGAGAGGTCGAGGGATTTACCGATAGTTTCGGTACGGGTTTGGTATCCTTTGACCGCTAGTTCGATTTGTTCTTTTAGTTCTGGAGTTTTGGTGGACTCAAGTTGGGTAGCGGCGATATCGAGAAGGCCTTTGGCGACATCAAGATTGCCGGAGTATTCAAATTGGTTAGCGCATTGCCCGAGAGCCATCGCGGTCCAAGGTGAGGGGATTTTTTCCATTAAGCTCTTTGCGCTGGCGGTCAGAGCGGCGGGATCCGCAGCCATCGCTTGCCGGGTATCGAGGATGGTCAAGTAGGATTCGAAGTCTGGGAGTCGCTGAATTTTCATTTGCCAAGCGTTCATACCGAGATTTGGGTTTGGTACATCGCGGTACTTTGCTTCGATGGTATTGACCAGATCATCGCAAGCCAGTGCGTTGGGGTCTTTTGGCGCTGCGGGGTCTGCTTCGGGTGTTGCAGCAGGACTTGCAGCAGCTGCACCGTCAAGGGCTTTTGCAGCTTGAGCGACAGCCATAAACAAAGTTGGGTCGTTAGGATCGGCCTTTGCAAGGAGGTCTTTTGCCAAGCCTACGACTTGTTCGGTGCTAGCAGCTTGGTTTTGAAAATCGATGACGGTGGTCATCAGTTGCAAGCGTCTTGCGAGCCCCGCGACTTTTGCATCTTCGTTAGTACTGAGTTGTTTGGACAGATTTCGTAGTTCATCGGAAGAAGGAACATCTTTGAAGGCTGCCATTTGAGCGAGGGCTTCGAGTTTTCCGATCCAGCTTTTTGCAGTTTGGTCTTCGGAGGTAGCGACGGTTCTCAGGGAGTCGGCAGCGGCTTGTTTCATCCGGGCGAGTTCCATACCACGGCTCAGGACTGTATCGGTATTGATCAAGCGTTGACCTGCATCGCTTTGTAGTTCTCGCATGGCTCGGTCGATGCTTCCGAGAAAGGCGAGCCAAGCTTCCGGCTTATCGGCTTGGATCATCTTCAGCGTCATGTAGCTTTTTTCGGCCAAGGCCGGATCGACTTGGCCCGGTGTGAAGGACGGGAGCGACGGAGCGGTGGGTGTTCCACCGGGTGCAGAGTTGGCTTGAGATTGCGACTGGGATATGGAAGCGTCAGGGAGTTTGTCCGATGGGTTTGCTGACGGTGATCTTGCTGACGGTGATTTTGCTGACGGTGATTTTGCTGACGGTGATTTTGCTGAGGAAGGAGAATCTGCGGGACGGAATCCGCTGGTCTCAGAGCTGATCTCCGAAACTGGTTTTTCCGAGTTGCACCCCACAGGTGTAACGATCGCTGTCATGCAAGCAGTTCCGATGGCGAAACCCATTGCAGATTGAAGAAGCTTGTCCAAGTAAGTTGATCGCAATGTAACTTTCACTGTAGGATTCTCTCCGCCCGATTCTCTTGAAAACTGCCCTGAAACCGTAGGGATGTAGCTTGCACTACTCCCCCATGCTAGGCAATACTGCTTGGCCGTTTTTCCGAAGTTGCGCTCCAAGTTTTTCTCTGAATCGTTCACTGGTTTGCTTCATTGTTCACTGGATTGCTTCATCGTTCACTGGATTGCGTCGTGTAGTACCCATTTTGAATTGTAGAGCGAAAGGTCGTTGACTTATGAAAACAGCTTCGAATGCAGAGATCTGTGCACCTCATGCACACCGTTCAATACCGAGTGTCGGATTAGGGTTTTGGAAGATTCCGAACGCGACGACAGCACAGATGACGTACGATTCAGTGCGATTGGGGTATCGGCATTTGGATTGTGCCGCGGACTATGGCAATGAGCCGCAAGTGGGAGAGGGGATATCCAGGGTACTAGGTGATGGACTTTGCGGTCGAGAAGAATTGTGGATAACCAGTAAACTTTGGAATACGTACCATCGGGAGTCGCATGTGCGGATGGCGTGTGAGCGAACACTGAAAGATCTTCAGGTGGATCATTTGGATCTGTACTTGATTCACTTTCCGATCGCCTTGGCGTACGTTCCGTTCGAACACCGTTACCCTGCTGGCTGGTTTTTCGATCCTCAAGTGGAATCACCGAAGATGATTCCGGACAGTGTTCCGATTGCGGAGACATGGGGGGCGATGGAACGTTTGGTGGAAGCTGGTCTCGTACGCAGCATAGGGGTTAGCAATTTTGGCGTGTCGTTGATTCGCGATTTATTATCAACTGCACGGATGCGTCCATCGGTGCTCCAAATTGAATCGCATCCTTATTTGGTTCAGCCAAAGCTATTACGCTATTGCGAACAAGAGGGGATGGCTGTGACGGCCTTTTCACCTTTGGGAGCGCCGTCGTATGTTCCCTTAGGGATGGCTCAAGCGAACGAGTCGGTATTATTGCAACCGTGTGTATTGGAGATTGCCGAGGCTGTGCAGCGAACACCGGCCCAAGTTGTTTTGCGTTGGGGGGTGCAACGCGGTACGGCGGTGATCCCTAAAACGGAAAAGCTTGAGCGTTTAAAAGAGAATCTTTCGTTGTTTGATTTTGAGTTGAGCGACGCACAGATGAGCGCGATTGCTGCGTTGGATCGCGGTCAGCGGTTTAATGACCCTGGCGTGTTTTGCGAACAAGCTTTCGGATGTTATTATCCGATCTATGAGTGAGTTGATTTTTGGTTCCTGGAAAAGACGGTGCCGGGATGGCTCGCGGAAAGCTGGCTCATGCAAGAAAAGTGCTACTGTGCGTCTGTCGTTAGGTTGAGGACTGCGTTGGTGGCTTGGTCGGTTTACGGAGCGATCGCCAAGCGAAAAGGGTTGCGGCGCAGAGAGTCGCGAAGAGGAGTACCAGAGTCCATTGGGTGTTTGCACCAATCTTTTCGGCGATAGGTTTTGCGACATTGGTCGAGATTGTTTCGAGGCCAGTTTCAGCTAACTGAAGGGTTCCATCGAGGAAGGGTTCAGGGTTAGCGACGAAAGCGGCCAGGACGGAGGCTGTGGAGAGCGCAAGTTTATTGCGCCAAATGAAATCCATGGCTTTGTCTCCGTATCGAGTCAGCACCCCCATGACATCGGGATTGGATGCAAGTTTTGCGGTGGCGGCATCGTCGGAGAGCATGACCAAGCGACGTGCGTTTTGAGAAGAGAGGTTGGTCAGCGCGCGGGCCGCTGGTGCTCCCGCCGTGGAGAGAACTTTTTCGGCGACAACTCCGTGTTTAACCAACGCTTCTCCTGCATCATCGCCGAGGGTCGCCAAGAGGCCTCGGCGAATGGGGGAGTCGAGTACTTCGATAGCTTCGTCACCATGTTTCGCGAGTAGTTTGGCAGCGGCTGCGATTTCGTCGCCGCTGGATTCCAGTAGGTTGACCGCGCGGGGGCCGACTTTCTCGATCGCTTCGATCCCCTCGTCGCCGGTTCTCGCTAGGACCGACTGCACTCGGGCAGTGAGTTTTTCAACGCCCTCCTCGGAGACTTCCTTAGAGAATTTCTTTGCCAACTGCTCGACAACTTCTTTGGCGATTCCAAGTTTGCCTTGAGCGACTGCGTGGCTGGGCAGGGTGATGCACAAGCTAGTGACTAGTGCGAAAGCAAGGTGCCCTAGAGTTTTCGTAGTTGGACGCATGATGAGAGAGCTCTTCGGCTTATGGTTCAAGGTTTTGCTGAGGATCTGAAGGCAGATGAAAAAGGGAATAGATCGCTTTTTTGCGTAGGATTGCTCGCTGCGACGACCAATGTCTGAGCTGGCCGTCTAACCCTATTGTTTCGGAGTCTCCTTCGCAAATCAACTTTTTTAGCTGGGATAGGCTTTTGGAGAGTTCGATGGAGAGTTCAAGTTCTGGGGAAGCAAAATAATCCCATAGCCGTGAGACGATTTGGTCGACAACGATTGCAGCCAGGAGACCGATTCCGAAGGTGGCCCATCCAGATGCGGCTCCAGTTCCTAGGACTCCAGCCGAAACTCCGAGACGGACGGCGACTTGCGCGAGGACTTCTCCTGCGACGAGGGAGACGAGTTGGCTTTCGATGTCCGACGAGAGGTCATCGGATACGGTTTCTGCTGCAGATCGCAACGCGGCTTGGAATTCAGAGGCAAGCTGTTCGTCGGAAGTCGTGTTGATGGTTGCGTATTCGGGAAGGTCAGCGATGTCAGCCCGCATCCGAAGGAGCATTTCATTTTCGAGGTCCCTGACTTTGGCAAAGCGTTCGAGGACCGATTGACGAATTGCTTGTTCAAGGTCGCTGGGCGACAGAAGTTGTTCTTCGAACTTTTGCTTGAGAAATCGTTCGTGTCCGAGACCGTCGTTCCAAGGGAATCGGTCACGGATGAAACGCCACTTGCTCGTCCAGCTCAAACAAGTTTCCGAATAAGTGTGGATTTGGGTGAATGCGCGAACGAAGAGTGCATCGATGAATGGGTACCCTAACTCCTCAAGTGCGTCGACTTGGGATTCGGTGTGAGCGAGATGTTGATCGATCAACTGCTTCAATCGGATAACGTCGACCACTTTCGATTGCGAGTCGTTCCCATGGAGTCCTGAGAACTCCGATGGGTTGGCCTTTGGTGAGCGGGAGCGATTCGTTGAATTGGCGTACGGTCTAGGATTGAAGAAGTTCCAGAACAGAGCGAGAGCCACCAAAATCGCGACGATGAGCGTGGCGATTGCGACTTTGGATAACCCAGCTTGTTGGGTCGATCCCTTCATGGAAGCGTCCTGTAGGGAAAGGTACGATGTGAAGCTTGACCGGCAATATCGGGGAAGATCAACTCAGTAAGGGAAACCACGTGAAGCCGTGAAAGAATTCTAACGCAAAGAATCCTGAGTGGTTTCGAGGGACTAATCAAAGAAGATGAATTACTCGATACGCTCAGCGAACGTATCCCGGTGGATAAACGGGGCCTGGACCAGCAGAGTACGCACCGGGTGGTGCCGTGTATCCCGGGGGTGCGTTGTACCCAGGGGGAGCGGTGTATCCAGGGGGAGGTGAGTAACCTGGAGGTGTAGCAAAACCGGGTGGTGGAGCGTAGCCTGGTGGCAGAACGTAACCGGGTTGAGGAGCATAGGGATTCGGAGACTGCTGTTGTGGTGTTTGCGGATAAAATCCTCCGCCGGGTGGTGGTAGATTCACCTGGGACGGTGGGTACCATTGTCCCTGTTGCGGTAGTCCCTGTTGTGGTAGTCCCTGTTGTGGTAGTCCCTGTTGGGGGACTTGATGCTGCGGGAATCCTTGGTTTTGTTGTTGATAGCCGGGTAAACTTTGGACGGGTACAGGGTATTGCTGTCCGTTGTAGCTTACGGTCGGTCCTCCGTTAGATGTCTGTTGCCATTGGATGCCTTGTTGGTGCAGGTCTTGTGTGACTTGTTCTTTTGCATCGGGTAGTTTTTCTCGGTTCCATTGAATTTTTGGGACACCCCCTTCCCAATCGACGGATAGAGCACCGGTGGTTAGAAGACCGGTTAGGGCGGTGAGGAATATTTTGGACCCTAGGGGAGTCGATGCGATGGCTCGAATGGGGGCTGGGGCGAAGAGCAGTAGGGTCTCGGCGATGCGTTGCGCGGTGGATTTGTCGATCGCTTTCGTCGACTTTTTTGGCGCATTAGGGGGGGACTTGAAATTGGCCATGGAAGGGAATCGGCTCCTGCCTTGAATGAATAGACCTTGGCCCTTGAACTTGTAGGTCATGACGGCGAGTGCCCGCAAGTGCAGAACGATTTGGATTGGAGAAAGCAGGGGAGATCAGCGGTTTTTCCGCTGTTTTCGGGCGTCATCCATCGCCGCTTGGATGGCTTTTGCGCGATTGGGATTATCCGCTTGGCCGGTCAGCTCATAGAGGAATCGACTTGGGTAGGTCGGACGTGGCTTTCCCCATTTGAACCGGCTTTGCGGTAGGGTCAGAGTCAATTCATCTTGCGCTCGGGTGACACCGACATAGCAGAGGCGGCGTTCTTCGTCGACGCTGTCTAGTTCTTCGGAGATCGATCGTCGGTGAGGCAGTACTCCTTCCTCCATTCCGATCATATAGACGATGGGAAATTCAAGTCCTTTC
>JBIJCS010000619.1:0-2694 GCA_044344575.1 Pirellula sp.
TTTCGACTTCCTGGTGCTCTCTTCAGATGATACTTCGAAATCGATGGCCATCGGAATTGAATTCTCGCTCGATGCGTTCAGTGATCAAAACAATTCGGCGGCGCGAAGACGAAAACCTTCGCACCGCCGATACAATATCGATTCAACAGCGGAATCCGTAAATCCGCAACAAGCACTACTTAGTCACAAGCTTGTTCTCAGACTGCAAAGCCTTCACGTAATCGATCGCCACATTGAGCAACTCTTCGTTGTAGAAATCACTCAAGAAAATCTTATCACGCTCCGCCTTACCATCGAGCTGCTTCTCCTCTTCCTTCTCCATGCTCGTCTCCTTGCGACGCGCCATGAAATCCGCTTCTCTCAACGGAACTTTGGTCTCCGCCTTCTGCTTGCGATACGCTTCAATCCGACCAAGCAATTTTCCAAAATCGTCGTTCTGCCCGATTCGCTCTGTCGACTTCTGCTGCAAACCCGCCTTCATCCCACTATCGACCATCGAATAGTGCTTGTGCGGCTGCGCTTTGACGCTATCCATCGGCAACGGGTACTCCAAATCGCTCTCTGAAATGTCCATCTCAGCTGTCATCGATGGCAAAACCACGTCAGAAGAAACACCCTCAAGCTGCGTTGAACGACCATCAGGTAAATAGAACTGTTGAATCGTTAACTTCAAAGCACCCTGCGGTTTCGATGCACCAAGCCCAAACGTTGTCGGGGCTAAATCCAACAGTGTTTGAACCGTCCCCTTGCCGTGCGTCTTGGGATCTCCAACGATCAAACCACGCTCGTAATCCTGAATCGCACCGGCAAAAATCTCACTCGCACTGGCACTCAACTGACTGATCTTGACCACCAAGGGCCCCTTCCAAGTAATACTGCGATTCTCATCGAGCATCGGAGTCACGCGACCATTTGGATCCTTCACTTGAACCACAGGCCCATAATCAATAAATAACCCCGTTGCCTGAATCGCTTCTGGTAACGAGCCTCCACCATTGCGACCCAAATCCAAGACAACAACATCCACCTTCGATTCGTTGAACTTGTTCAAAATAACCTCAAGGTCCTTAGAAGTCCGACGATAGTCCTCCTTCTTCGACCGCGCGCCTTCCATATCGAGATAGAAACTAGGCAGCTTGATGAACCCTACTCGATAGGGAGTCCCGTCCGGCTTTTGACCTCGCTCGAGAATCTCACTCTGAGCAGCACTATCCTCCAACTTGATCACCGCACGGGTAATTTCATAAATCTGTCGCTCCCCACCCGCTTTAGGCTTCACATGCAATTTAACCTTTGTCCCCGCCTCCCCGCGAATCATCGACACGACATCATCGATCTTCATGTCCTGGGTCTCTACCGCAGGCGATCCATCCTCCTGCTGCACGGCAACAATGTCATCGCCAACCTTTAACCTCCCATCTTTGTCCGCCGCTCCGCCAGGAACAATCTGCTCGACAATCGTTGAACCATCGTCCGCTCGCAACGTTGCACCAATCCCCTTGAGCTTCAAGGAAATATGCATGTCAAAATTGTCTTTCTCACGCGGAGCCATATAGCTCGTGTGAGGATCCAACGCACTGGTCAACGATGTCAAATACATCTCCAAAAGCTCATAGACATCCGTCTGCGAACGCACCTTGTAATAAGTGCGGTACCGCTTGTGCAACTTCTCTCGAGTCTCTTCATCCTTGTCTCCGTCGGCGCGTGCTGCCAAGAAATTCAACTTGATCGTCTTGCGCCAACGATCCTTCAACTCATCCATATCCTTAGCATAAGCCATGTTCTTCGCGTCGCTCTCAATGTACTCCTCGAGGTTGTAGTCATGAGGAGCATCAATCAACTCATGCACCATCGGCATCACTTCATTGAGCCGCTGCAAGTACCGCTTGAAGACGGTGTAAGCGAACGAAATGTTGTTCTTCAGCAGCATATCGTCTAGCTTCATCTCCTGCTCGCGAAATTCATCAACGTCCGACGATAGTAGGTAAGACTTCAGCGGATCGACCTGCTTGAGAAAAAGCTCAAAACCCCTCTTGGAAACCTGGTCGTCAATCTTGCTCTGCGAGATGTGCCCTTCCTCAACCAAATTACGGACCGTCCGTATGATCATTCGGTTATCCGCCGGTTGCTCGTTGACGTTGGCAACCCGTGGCAACTCCTCCCCATACAACACCGGTACGCTCCAAGTAAAACAGCTTCCCAAAGAAGCCAGGAGCAGAGTTCGGACCAACTTCGGTTGCATACGCGGAGTTCGCATTTCGTTTTTTCGCTTTCAGGACAAGAAACCAATGGACCGGGAACACCCAATTGATGAACATTCCGGGGCCAGACACGCCGTGTCTAGTCACCCCAGGTAGGTATGCCCCTGAAAATAGTAGGGGATTCCCCTATGCCAATCAACATGGATCGGCATTCTCAAAGCAGGATATCCTTCCTATTCTTGGATTTCCCACCTCCCGCAAAACCGAAAACCTACCCCTCGGCTTCACCAAATACCCACCCAATACTCTCTTTCCTACCCTTTATCGCCTCGCATTCAACCCATTGCCCCAAAATAGACCAAGCCAAGAATCATGCAAAAACACCCTTCAACGTGGCCACTTGCATGGAATCCGATACAGATTCGCTTTGCGACTACCTACATACAGCCAATCTTCCTCCGGCGATAAACTCACATAATTCAACTCTTTATCC
>JBIJCS010000618.1:0-2694 GCA_044344575.1 Pirellula sp.
ACCGCTTCGCGATCGCTTCCACCTCTGGTAGCTCTTCGACAACCAGTGGAACTTTTGCATCGGCAGCAAACGCGACTCGTACGCGATGCATCAAGAGATGCCCGCCGTAACTTTGCACGATACGCACGACGATTTTGTGCTCGGGGTTCGCAAGGTTATCCCCCTTGTTCTCGGGGACGACCAAGGGCTCAGCAAATTCCAGAATTGCCCAATGATTTTGTTGCTGTTTTGGCGATATCGCCCAACCTGTTTTGGGGTCGTCATCCACGGCACCAGTCAGCGGCCAGCCATTCTGTTCGAAACTGACTTTTTTGGCTTTCAACCCGATGCGTGTTTGGCTCGCTCCCTGGAATAGCTCCAAGGAGTTGACTACAAAGTTCGGATCCTTGCTATTGAGTCCCAATCGCGGTGCTGGATCTTCAGGACTCGCTTTGGCCATCAAGGCTTCGAGTCGCAACGCTTGGTACGTTCCTGGTGGTAGTTTTACTTCCAAGACATACGTATCGGTTGCTGGTCGATCTGCTGCAGCGCGCACCGATGAATCCTCTTCTATGATCAGAGGAGCATGGCTTTCGGAATCGACAGCGATTGGTTTTGCGATCGCCCAACGCTGTTCGATCACCGCTTGATGTTCGACGCGAGCTTTGTCGATTTCTGTATTGAGCCTTTGGCGTTCGGATTGCAACGACGCGAGTTGCGATTGTTGCTCAAAACTAGGTATAGGCATCCGAGGTTCATCGTCATAGCGGTCAGCATCTTCGGTTTGATTCCAGATCGCGTAGAAGCTGTAGTAGTCTTCCATGGAAATCGGATCGTACTTATGGGAGTGGCATTTTGCACACCCCATAGTCAATCCCATCCAGACTTGCATGGTCGTATCGACGCGGTCTTTGACAGCCGCGATACGAAACTCTTCGTCGTCGGTTCCACCTTCATCATTGCTCAACGTTGCTCGGTGGAAAGCCGTAGCGATACGTTGTGAAGCAGAAGCTTGATCAAGAAGATCACCAGCGAGTTGCTCGATGGTAAATCGATCGTAAGGCATATCGTCATTGAGGGCTTGGATCACCCAATCGCGATAAGGCCATAAGTCCCGTTTCAAATCCTTCTCGTACCCTTTGGTATCGGCGTAGCGTGCAAGATCCAACCAGAGTCGAGCCCAATGTTCGCCGAACGAAGGGGATTTCAAAAGATCGTCGACGAAGTGTTCGATTGCAGCAGCGCGGTCATGTTTCGACTCTTGTAGAAACAGTTCGAGCCTTCGCGCTTCGGGGGGCAGACCGATCAAGTCGAGGGATAAGCGACGTGCGAGCGTTTCCAGGGGCGCGGGGGGAGCGGGTTCAAGGCCTCGGGATCGCATCGCTTGGAGAATCCAAGCATCGATAGGGTGTTTGGCCCAAGGATCTGCGGAAGCGCGAGGGAGCGGAGCGAGTTTTGGAGGGGTTAAAGACCAGTGAGGCCCCCACTGGGCACCTTGAGAGATCCAGGCTTTAAGCAATTCGCGTTGTGCCGAGGTAACGGTTTTTCGAGCCGAGGGGGGAGGCATCACCAAATCGGGGTCATGGCTTTCGATCCGTTTGAGGATCTCGCTGGTATTTGGAGAGCGTTCTGCGATAGCATGTTTTCCATCGCGCAGTCCTTTTGCAGAGGACTCCTCATCGAGGCGCAGATCTGCTTCTCGGTGCGCGGGATCAGGCCCGTGGCAGTGAAAACAATGCTCGGCCAAGATTGGCCGAATCTGCAAACCGAAATCGATCAAAGATTCGGTCGACTGCTCCGTTGCAGTTTGAGCATTGAGGCTTGATGGAAGGGAAAAACCCACAAGCAGCGCGGTGAAGAAAGCTGTTGAAAACTGAAAGATTGACATCATGATCCTTTTACTCTTCCACGGCACGTACGATGTAACGTGAACCACTTTCCAAGTGTTCTCGAAGCGCCCGGCGCGCCTGCTTAAAGTCGTCAGCCAGCAGGGCATCGACGATTTGAATATGCTCTTTTGCTTCTTGCATCACGAAAGCCAAATCAGGACTTGATTGCTCCAGAAGTCGATTCCAAGCGGCATCGCGAATAGCGCGCACCAAGAGCGTGATTCGTTCCAATTCATCGGCGAGAAACCTATTTCGAGTCGCTTCGCGAATCGCATCGTGCAAAAGGGTATCAGTCCCTTTGACCGCTTCGATATGCTTTGCTCGAATCGGCAGACGAAAATTCGACTGCTCGACAAGATCAACCCGAAGCTTCTTGAGAAACACGGGCGAGATCCGCCCGCAAGCCGAACGGATGGCAAGGGACTCCAATGCACAGCGAACCTGGCAAATATCCCGAACTTCGCGGGGAGAGAATCGCCGAACAACGGCACCACAATTCGGTTTGACCTGCAAAACACCCATGCCCGCCAACGTTCCGATCGCTTCGCGAATCGGAGTCTGACTGACACCGAATTCTTTCGCGAGTCGATCGGAGACGAGTCGATCGCCAGGTTGGTACGTACCGTCAAAGATTCCTTTCAGGATCCCTTCGACGATTCTCGGCCGATTCGTTGGCGCGAGCACATCGTCGGAATGTGTCTGTTCTTTGTTGCTATTTGTTCGCCGCGTTTTCATTCTTGCATTGTATACAAAAACACGGGTTTTGTATACAACGCCCCCACCCCCTCACGCAACATTGCCCGTAGCACGGCCCGTAGCACGGCCT
>JBIJCS010000130.1:0-9945 GCA_044344575.1 Pirellula sp.
TGCAATCAAATTAGGGGTGCGCCACGGTGCGATCAATTTTGCTCTCAATGGTATGTATGCGACGGAAAGTCAACCTGACGCATCGAAATGGGAAAGCGGCGGCAAGACCTATTTTTTCTCCACACGCTACCTCGCGAATATCGATCGACAGGTCAAGGCTCTCTCAGATGCGGGAATCGTCGTCTACCTGATCTTGTTGGCTATGCCCACAGGTAATCCACAAATCGATTCGCTTGTCATTCACCCGGCGGCACTCAAGGATCGAAGTTACACCGTGGCTGCGAGCAATGTGCAAACCGAAGAAGGGAGAGCCTGGCTGAGGGCGGCTAGCGAGTTTTTGGCCCATCGATACTCCGGCGTTGAAACACCTCATGGTCGAGTTTGGGGTTGGATCATCGGAAATGAAGTCAACTCACATCACATGTGGCATTATCGCGGTCCGAGCTCTCTGGACGCGTTGGTCGATGAGTATGAGAAAATCGTTCGAATATCGCATGATGCGCTTCGTCAGGTCTCTCTCCACGCCCGTGTATACCTCTCCTTAGATCATCATTGGACCCAGTCGCACACGCCTGAGGATCCGATGAAATCGGTATCTGGGAAAGCCCTCTTGGAGAGCTTTGCCAAACTCGCCAAGGAGCGTGGGGACTTTGAATGGCATCTGGCTTACCATCCTTATCACTCGAATTTGTTTCGTGTAGATCTTTGGAAGGATCTACAAGCTCCCAGACGAGCGGATACGCCAAAAATCACATTTCGAAACTTGGAGATCTTGGGTGAATTCATGAGTCAGCCTGAATTACGCTGGAACAACCAATCACGCAGCATCATCCTTAGCGAACAAGGGTTTCATAGCAAACAGGACCCTCAGAGCGAAAAAGGACAAGCCGCCGCTTACGCTTATGCATGGGAGAAGTGCCAACGGTTACCGATGATCGACGCGTTTATCTATCATCGACATGTGGATCATTCACAAGAAGGAGGTCTGAGACTCGGGTTATGGCGTAATGTCCCGGGTTCGATCGCCGATCCCGAAAGTACTAAGCCAATTTACGACCTATTTCTCAACGCAGGTACTGATGGCTGGCGTGCCGTTGCTGATCCCTATTTGCCTATTACAGGCTTGAACAAGTGGGATCAAGTCCTTGAGTCGCCTGAATAGCGAGGTCCTAATGTGGATAGAGACCATCGCCGACCTCGTTAATGAACACAATGCTTGTCAGGTGCGAGCGACTCTTTCAGTCGTGACAATAATCGGATGAGTAGGGTAACTTCTTTCGATGAAAGTGTTCCGGTCATACTGGTGCGGATCGCTTGCCCTGCTTTCCAGAGCTTCTGAAGTTTCCGCTTGCCTGTGGGTGTAAGTTGCACTGTCTTTGCGCGGGAATCGGTAGGATGACTAGTCCGCTGTACCAAACCGTTTCGTTCCAACAAGACGAGCATGGCTCGAACGGTACTGGCATCCGATGAGATGCGATTGGCTAATTCCCGTTGTGTCAGTGCACGGTCTTCGCGCAGAGCAAGCATCAGCACGAATTGGTCAGCCGTTACTCCGCATTCCTGAAGAACCGCATCAGTGCTGCGATGTAAAGCCATATAGGCGGCACGCAACGCAAGAGGTAAGGCTCTTTCCTGGTCGGTTGACGGATTCATAAGTATCCATTGTTTGCAGATTAAGAAAGCGTAACTTCAGGGGTGGGTGTTGTTGCTACCCAGTATTGGGTTGTTGTCATGCAGATCTAAGTGTACCAACTGGGGAGATGAAATGTTTCGAGTGAGAATCGCGCAATAAAACGTGCGTATACGCACGAAATGGTTGAATCCTTTTGACGCGGTGTTGTAGAATGACGGTTTGTGCTTTAGCACCTTTGTCTTGGGTCAGGCGGGTCCCGGCTAGCTTTTCATTTATTTAAGGGGATGGCGATGAGATATCTGCTGGCTGTTCTTCCACTCATTTACGCGACATCGTGTCCAGTTGTAGGGCAAGACGAATCACCCAATACGCAGCCTCCGCGACGCGAAGGGGCTCGGAACCCATTTGGTGGCCCAATTGAATTGGGCCCTGAGGATAAGCAGATTTTCGATGATCCTACAAACCAGATTGTCGAAGTTCGAGAAGGGATTCCTCGCGGCAATCTGGAGATGATCGATTATGAATCGAAGACCGTTGGAACGACCAGAAAAATGAACGTCTATACCCCTCCAGGGTATACAAAAGAAAAAAGATATCCGGTGCTGTATTTGTTGCATGGAATTGGCGGAGATGAAACCGAATGGCAGCGATTCGCAAGTCCCAATGTGATGCTTGATAATCTCATTGCAGATGGGAAAGCCGTTCCAATGATCGTTGTGATGCCTAATGGCAGAGCTCAAAAGAATGATCGCGCCGAGGGGAATGTGATGGCTGCTGCTCCAGCCTTTGCAACCTTTGAAAAAGACCTGCTAGATGATGTGATCCCAACTATCGAATCGCGTTACTCTGTCAATACAGATCGACTGCATCGGGGAATTGCAGGACTATCGATGGGGGGCGGACAGTCCTTGAATTTTGGCCTCACCAATCTTCCGACTTTTGCCTGGGTTGGCGGCTTTTCCTCTGCCCCGAATACCAAAGCACCAGAAGTTCTAGTCCCCGAACCGCAGCAAACGAAAGAGCAACTGAGGTTACTGTGGCTCTCATGCGGCAATAAAGATGGATTGATCCGATTTAGTCAGCGAATGCAACGATACCTCAAAGAGAAGGACGTTCCACACGTATGGAATGTCGACTCCCATGGTCATGATGCAACCCACTGGCGCAACAACCTCTACTACTTCTTGCAGAAGGTCTTTCAAGAGAAGGCCGAACCACAAACACAGTCTTCTTACAATCCAAAGAGCTTCGAGGGAATCAAAGATGACTTCAAGCCAGCCCCGACCAATCAGGTTGGTAAAGAGTATCCACAGGTCAATTCCCAGGGGAGGATCAAGTTTCGGATTGTTGCCCCGGAAGCAAAACGTGTTGGGACAACCTTTCGTGATAGTACCGACTTTGTTCGTGGTGACGATGGAGCTTGGATCGGCTACTCACGCCCGCTCGATGAAGGGTTTCATTACTATGAACTTGTGATCGATGGTGCCAAGGTTCCTGACCCCAACAGCAAGTATTATTTTGGAGCAATGCGTTGGGGAAGTGGAATTGAAATCCCCGCACACGATCAGGAATTCTATGCATTAAAGAACGTGCCACATGGACAGGTTCGCGAAGTCTATTTTCATTCTCCAAGCACCAACAGCGAGCGTAGGGCTTTCGTCTATACGCCACCCGGCTACGACAGCGACACGAATAAGAAGTACCCTGTGCTTTACCTACAGCATGGTTGGGGAGAGAACGAATATGGGTGGAGCGTCCAAGGATATGCGGGTCTGATCATGGATAACCTCATCGCTGAGCAAAAAACGAATCCTTTCTTGATCGTCATGACCTATGGCATGACCAACGAAGTCCAAATGGGACAACTGCAAAATTTCGACATCCGGGATTTCGAGAAGGTGCTAGTCGAAGAACTCGTACCTTACGTGGATAGCCACTTCCGAACGCTGACTGATCAGGCTAATCGAGCGATGGCTGGATTATCGATGGGCAGTATGGAGACGAAGCAGATTACACTTCGCAACTTAGACAAGTTCTCGCAGATCGGGCTTTTTAGTGGTGCGACGATCACCAAAGAGGACGCAGAAAAAACGGAAGGATTTCGCGATAAAGTACAGCTCGTGTTTGTAAGTTACGGGAGCAAAGAAGTTCAAGGTGGTCAAACGCGTCGAGGAGGTAATCCGGCGGATTCGATCGAACAACTAAAAGGGGTCGGAATCAACGCGCATTATTACCTTTCCCCTGAAACAGCTCACGAATGGCAAACTTGGCGTCGAAGTTTGAAAGAGTTCGCACCACTCTTGTTCCGTGGTGACAGAAAAAATGCCAGTCGCTAATGCAAACACAAGCAATGCAAACCTATCCAACGCCAACCCTAGTGCTCAACGTGCACAAGATCCCGCGATGGATACCAAGCCAGTTGTGGAAGGACCTGGCGATGGGGGCTAAATCCACTTCTTTTTGACTTCAATAATCATCCCAAACCCGCTTATAACAGCATCCTTCGGGCAGCGGTAACGAAGTAGAATACGGAAAAGTATTCCTTCGTTGTCGGGAGTGTACGGAATCATGGTTCTCGCCTTTCTTAAAAAGTCGCTCTCATTTGGATGTGTTGTAGTCGTAGTTTATTCGAGTCTGATGCAGAGCTTTAGGTCCAACCGTGGCCTGTGTTCTGAACCACCCGACGCACAGGCTACAGTAATGGAACTACCGGCCTCGACCCGGGATTGGATCAACTTTAAGAAACCTGCGGATGCGGAAGACCTAATTGGACCAGGCGGCTCGCAATTGGTCCCTGAAAATCCGAAAATCAACTGTCAGTGGAAGTATTCAGATGGAGTATTGGTTGCGTCTCCAAAGTGGGACAGTGTCCAAACTCCAAATGCGTATGGAAGCTTTCTGATGCACATCGAATTCAACGTCAACGAAGCGGGTGAGGTCGAACACGAACGCAATGGCAATTCAGGTTTGTATCTGCAGTTGCGATACGAGTTACAGATTCTCAATTCCTTCAGCGTCCCATTTGAGTCTTTTCAAAAGATTGACTGCGGTGCGCTGTATGGCTTCAAAAAGCCCGATCAAGCAGCCTGTTTACCGGCAGGGCAGTGGCAGTCCTTCGACATCGCATTTCGTGCGGCGAGGTTTGAGGAGGGCAAGAAGATTTCCAATGCGAGAGTAACCGTTTTTCAAAATGAGAAGCTGATTCATGATGACGTGGCCTTACCTCGTCACACCGGTGCCGGAAAAAAAGAAGGTCCAGAGCCGATGCCGATCAAGCTACAAGGTCATCATAATCAAGTACAATTTCGGAATTTTTGGATTAAATCGCTGCCCTAAGTTTCCACTGAGTCATGGGACCAAAGACTCCGATATGCCTTTGTACTATCTCAGATAGCTTTTGAGTTTCTCCGCATACACAGCGTAGCCCTCGGATGATAGATGGATGGAATCTGGGTGAAATAGATTCTTTTTGAGTGTGCCGTCTGCGTTTGTGAAATCTTTCCAGCAGTCGATCCAATGAAGCTTTGAATCGGCAGAGAAGGCTAACGAATCCATAGCTTCATTTGTGCGGCGTATATCCTCATAGAAACGATTTCCTGGTGCATGGGCTGGAAGTATCTTCGCCACAATGATGGTTGCGTCTGGAAGCCGGTGACGTATGTTTTTAACACAAGTCTCTACACCTTTTGCAACAGGCTCTATGCCAGTTTCTGGAGTGAAGAACATATTATTGTTGCCGATCATCAATACAACGAAGCGTGGTTTTAGCCCGTCGATTCCTCCGTGATCGAGTCTCCATAATACATTTTGTGTCTTGTCGCCACCGATCCCAATGTTGATTGCTTTCAAGGACGGGAAGTGCTTTTGCCATGCCTCTGCCCATTGAATTGTGATGCTATCTCCCACAAGAAGCACGTCCAGTGGACCTTGGTGCTCTTGGACTGTCTTGACATGCGTCTCGTGGATCTTCAGCCAAGCATCGCTGCCAAAAAAGCCGGCGCTGGGGATCATAGGCCAGAGATGTGGCAAGTGTTTGTTTTCTTCCCGGCCAGGACGACGTTCGTGCTCTGCTTTCTCGACGATGTACTCTCGCTCCTCTTTGGTCAGCGGCCAACCCGTCTTCTGTGGCTCCGCTGTGATGTAGGCATATTCAAAACCTTTGTCCGATTGGCCCAGAGCATTTGAAGCGAAGAGCAAATAGAGGAAGACTAAAGAGAGCGGTTTCATAGACGTGATAGAATCGAAAGGTCTCCGTGCGTTGGATTATGAAACTACGGTTATACTAGGTCGGAAGAACTCTTGCATCTCCCCAAAACGCCCGTAAAAAAACTCGAATACGATT
The DNA here is from genome assembly GCA_044344575.1 of Pirellula sp. GTDB lineage: Bacteria > Planctomycetota > Planctomycetia > Pirellulales > Pirellulaceae > JBKCUI01. The sequence goes on from JBIJCS010000130.1 coordinate 5,976, forward strand.
GGTTCAAATCCATGTCTTTCCAGCAATCTCATCGTCTGCGCCGGTTGTATCCAGCTAATTGCTTGGCGTTTTCTTATTTCCTTACCTTGCCGATTTTGAATTTCGTCGCATTGTTCGCGTCGGAACCGCCGGATGGCCCACTGCATGCCTGGTATCGCGAGGAGGGGCTCAAGACTCAAGGTGCACTGGTATCGGCTTGGGAAAGTAGCGTGGTAACCGAGAAACAACAAACCAATCAAGCACTGACTCGGATTGTGGGTAAACCCAAGGCTTTACGAGTTCAAACTGCAACTGGTCCCAAGACAGTCCTTCGCTTGGATGGTTCATCCGCTTTATGGCAAGCGGTCAGTTCCTGGGGGACATTGTCGATGGAGCGTACGGTTGTTCTTTTTGCACGTGTACCAAAGGAGCATACAGGTACGTTATTCGATGGTAGTACGCGAGTCGGGAGTACTCCAGTCCAATGGAAAGAAGGTCAGTGGAGACCTAAAGAGGCGTTTCAATCGATTCGCAACGAGGGGAATTGGCAGGCGCACTTCTTTTCGTTTCGTGCAGATAGTATGCCACTGGGTGGGTTCATTCTAGGAGCAAACGTAGCGACACAAGATGGTATGCTGTGCGACGTTGGTGAGGTGTTAGTTTATCCAAGAGCACTCAGTGACCAAGAGCAACAGCAAGTGACTCGCTATTTGCAGAGCAAGTGGGGGGAGCCAGCAGAGTTACCAAAAGAGCTTCAGCCACAGTCCGACGAAGTGTATCAAGATCCTCGGGTCGTTCGTACGGTCTTGCGCAAACAAGGAGACCAAGGTGTTCATACTTACCGTATTCCTGGATTGGCCACCACGACAACGGGTACCCTCATCGCTGTTTTTGATCTAAGGAATCAACAGGGCGGAGACTTGCCTGCCGATATCGATGTAGGCATGATGCGATCGACTGACGATGGTGTAACGTGGAGCCCCATGCACCGGATCATCGATTTCGACAGCACAGTACCTGAGTCGCGAGGAAATGGGGTTGGAGACCCTGCCGTACTCGTTGACCGTCGAACGGGAACCCTGTTTGTTGCAGCTCTTTGGTCGAAAGGTAATCGAGCTTGGAACGGTTCCGGACCTGGCATGAATCCCGAGGAAACAGGTCAATTTGTAATCGTCAAAAGCACAGATGACGGTGTTACTTGGTCTGCACCAATCAACATTACTTCGCAAGTAAAGGACCCCGCATGGAGACTCTGTTTCAATGGGCCCGGCAACGGTATCCAGCTTCGCGATGGTACTTTGATTTTTTCTGCTCAATTCAAAGATGCAGATAATGTGCCCCATTCCTGCTTCATCGCAAGTGAAGATGGTGGGGAAACTTGGAAGATCTCACCGGCTGCAATCCCCGGACAACCACCAACGAGTGAAAGTGCAATTGTAGAATTGTCGAACGGATCGCTACTTCTCTCCATGCGAAACGAATCCAAGGCTGGGGTGCGTGCTTGGAGTCGTTGGGATTGGGATGGACGCATTATGCAAGGGCGATGGTCGGAAATGTGGCTTAATGTGACGGATCCGACCTGTATGGCAAGCTTGATACGCCATCCACATGGTGAGCTATTGTATTCAAGTCCCAATCATCCTCAGAGGCGTGTCGCATTGACGGTGCGTAGTAGCACTGACGATGGTCAAACGTGGAGCGCCGGTCGATTGCTTGAGCCGAACGGAGCGATGTACTCCTGCATGACCGTTCTTCGAGATGGCAGAATCGGCATCCTGTATGAAAGTACGGACGCTGCTGGACTGGTATTTGCAACCTTTCCATTGGATTGGGTGCAAGAGGGTGCAAGTATTCCGAACGTGCCTGAAGCAAGGCGTGAGACCACTGGGAAGTTTGGTTGGTGGCCTCAACGTCATGAGCAGAAAGTAAAGGAGACACAAGCCCACCGCGAGCGTGCGGATCTGCAACTGCTCTTTTTAGGTGATAGTATCACGCAAGGCTGGGATAACGTTGGGAGGGAGTCATGGGATAAGTACTTCGCGCCACACCAAGCCGCTAACTACGGATTTGCTGGGGACTCGACGCAACATGTTCTTTGGCGTGTGCTCAACGGAGAATGTGAGGGTTTAAATCCGAAAGTGATCACCCTATTGATCGGTACCAATAATGTTCGCCATGGGGACTTCACTCCCGAACAGATTACCGATGGGATTCGCGCCGTCGTTTCGGCACTTCGTGAAAAATGTCCTAATAGCAAGATCCTATTACTAGGAATCCTACCAAGGGGCGCAGATGCCACGGACATCTTGCGTCGTAAATCGGACCAAGTCAATGCGTTACTGCCGTCGATTGCAGACCAACGACAAGTGCACTTTTTGAACGTGAACGCAAAACTGCTCCGCGATGATGGAAGACTTGAGAAATCGATATCCCCTGATTCATTGCATCTCAGCGCTGAAGGGTATCGAATCCTTGCCACGGAGCTAGAACCAAAGATCAAAGAGATGCTCGACAACGCCAATTAGCATCTACTGCAACCTCAAATCCAAAACGATTCAAGTTTTTCGTTGGAGGGAACTTCTAACGGGAATCGTTTTGCGAATGGGTGATCCTCGATGTTGGCAAAGTTTCGCAGGGCTTGGTGAATGTGCTCTGGACGCACACGAACGCCACCGTCAGGGTCAATGTTCAGCGTTTGAGGATGAATCGGTAGGTATTGCTGTTTCTCGTCGGTTTGTCCGATCACGCGATTTCCGGCAATACCGGGCCCTAGGAACATTATGGAGTTGATCGACCAATGATCCTTGCCATTTCCATTGTTGTAGTTTGGTGTCCGACCCATCTCGCTCTGAATAATAACGACAAGTTTGTCGCGTATCTGAAGTGCTTCGGCTTTGCGTAACAGATCATCGATTCCGGCCAAAAATTCCGGGATGAGCTTCATCTGATCTGCATCGTTATTGTTATGGCTATCGAACTGTCCGATCGATAAATTTGCAGAAATACATACCCCTGCCTTGAATGCAGCTAACGCGATGTCGTTTTGCTGAGCGAGACGTTCTTTTGCTTGTTCTTTTGGCAAAAATGGGACGACACGTTCGAGTGCTTTAGAATTGGCTTGAGCCGCAAAGAGCATACTTTGACTTCGCTCGACGCGAGGCAGTCGGGCCTCGGTAATTCGTGCCTCGAACTGTTCTTCCAAAGCCCGTTCGATGCGATCTGACACAAATGCATCTTGATAAGGATGCGTTCCACCTTCGACCGAATCGGCACGCGCTAGTAGTCGGAGCGATTGTAGGTAGGGTACTCGGGACATCGGTACCAGATTACCGGTTGCAGAGTAGTTCCCAAAGGTCAGGAACGCTAATGGGGCTTGCTCTCCGTAACATGCCGCTACCAAAGCCGGAAAGGTAGGGTAAGCAAGACTGTCGAGCTTGCCGGTAGCCATATAACGTGCACAGGGCGTGTGATTGTTGACGGATAAATCCATTCCGTTAAAGACTCGCAACTCTGCCCCGTACTTGGCAAAGAAATCCTCGTTGCTCATCCCTCCCGAAATATGTTTGGCGGTCGGTGCAAAACGATGATTGCCGACGGTCAGGATGTCGCCGTTTTGATAAAGGCGGTTGATTCCATCGATTCCCTTCGGGTCCATCAGATAGGTGGTGTCCCAGCCTCCAGATGCGTTGAACACGACATAATAGGGACCGGGGTAACCTTCCGTTTCAGTCCCTTTTGCGATTGCCTTGACGATCGATTGCAGATGAATCGGGGCAGCAAATCCGAGTCCTGCGATCCCACAGCGTTTCAGAAAAGTTCGACGTGACATAGTAGCGTGTTATTCGTAGAGGAATGCATGCTGACGGAGTAAATAGGTAACTACAGCACGCCAAGCACGAACGGTGTAGTGGGGATCTTCTACGCGAAAGTCTTCTCGGCCACCACAGAAATAGGTCTCGCGCGGTTCGAAATGGGGCAGAGCTTTCGCGTC
>JBIJCS010000620.1:0-2689 GCA_044344575.1 Pirellula sp.
CGACCGCTTGCACACACGTAGCCTTGGCCCATCGAACAGACTCACCCTCCGGAACCCCCGGAGGCCCCAACAACACAAATGCCCTACTATGCACCCCCTCACGCTGCAAAAACTCGATCGCATCCTGAAACTGCTCAAGCCGCATTCCTTTGTTGAGAATGCGCATCGATTCCGACTCGATCGTCTCTAACCCTAAAGCAATCTCCAATTCCCCCTCCAATCGATCGCGGAACCTCAACACCTCATCCCGCACATATCGCGACTGAAACATTGCGGCATGATTCTCCACGACAACTCGCTCGAAGCCTCCACACCGCTGCACAATCGCTAACCGCTCCTCAGAAGGAACATTCCATTCATCGAAAAAGTTCGCTGCATTGTACAGTTTCAACCACTCCCGCTTCCCTCCCCAACCCCCCGCCTCATTCCCTTCGTTACGCTCAAACACCTCACCCCCATCCGTTCGATGCACACTATCTCTATGTAGCGCATCGACCTGGGAAACCAAACTACCCACTGGCGTCTTACGTGTCTCAAGCGTGTACTTCCAAAGATCGCACATCGAACAGCTAAACCGACACTCAGAACCTACAAGAAAATAAGTCCTCGCAATCACGACACCGCCCAAACCATCCGCCTCAAGCTCACGCACATAACCCATGGACTCACCAACGTGTCGGCTCGATTTTTGAGGCCGCAACTTACGAATCTCCGAAGTCTTCAAGGCTGACTTGAGCCAAATATCCCGATCCATATTCTCCCCTACTGAGCAAAGGCATCCTGCGCGAGAAACAACGTAGCAGCAATCAAATCCGCCGTCGTACCCGGATTCCTTCGCTTTCCCGAAATCCTCATGCTTCGATCCAACTCTTCCCATGCTGCATCAAACGACCGACTCCCATACTCACCTGAATCCAATACATCGCTCGCACGTTTTTGAATCTCTCGTCCAACCTCCTGCCCATGCTTGCGCACAATCAAACTATCCGGACGTTGCATGAGCAATACCAGTTGAAGCATCCGTACCGACTCCTCTAGCGATCGCCCACGCTGGCGACATCCTAATAAGTAATCGACTCCCTCGCGCACCTGCTCGAACCCGTTTGTGTACTGCAGAGCAATATCGTCCCAAGCTGCCGCAATTCGCATCGCCTCAAGAATCGATGCTGGTGCTTTCGATGAAACATCATGCTCTCGGGAGACCCCAAGCCCTCCCGGTTGCGTCATGCGAATCGCCTCATATATCGCCTGACTGTCTGCTGCAGTCGCACTATGCAAAACTTGACACACCTCAGCTTGGAAAGAACTGGAATCCCATCGTGCGACTCCCCCACCCGAATACTCCAGCTTCACTTCCGAACATAAACACATCGGAGCAAGCAATAGAATCGTTCCCAAACTCGTATTTACCCCAACACGACCAAGCATCGCAGCTACCGATTCCCAGACTAATTCCCCCAACGACGGCTTTTCCTCGCCAGAAAACATAGCTTCCACACGACAACCAATCTCATGAGCCGCGTGACAAAAATCCTCATACTTCATCTCGTCAAACGCGACGCCGGGGGAAACATTCCCTAATTTCCTGACTCCGCACTCAAGAAAAATCGCTCGCTCTACACGTCTACCAAGCGCGACTGGATTCCATTGGGTTCCTATGGCGAATACCCCTCAACTGAAAAAGAAAAACAGAACTCGGATAAGCTACAATACTCGGGACAACCGCATTATCCTATCAGCAACCCAAACCTAACAACGCTTCGATGACCACACGTCGCAAATTTTTGCAAATTACATCGGCAATCTCGTCGATCCCTTGCATCGCTCCAGCAGGCAAACTTTGGGGAAAATCTCCACTCTCGCTAGGGCCGTCGACGCAAGATCGACTCACGATGAACCAAGCCGCAGCGACCGTACATCCACTCGCTACCCAAAGTGCGATGCGAATACTTAGCCAAGGCGGAAACGCTATCGATGCTGCAATCTCTGCAGCTCTAGTTCTCGGTGTTGTCGATGGACACAACTCCGGAATCGGCGGTGGCTGCCTGGTCTTAATCCATCGCTCCAACGGTGAGATCCTCGCAATCGATGGGCGTGAAACCGCAAGCGAGCTAGCGACCGAATCCATGTACATTCGCGACGGAAAGCCCAATAGCGACCTAAGCCAAAACGGACCGCTCGCATGCGGAGTCCCCGGTCAAGTCGCGGCAATGTTCTCGATGAGCCGTCGCGCGGGCCGCCTCCCCTGGGAACAACTATTCTCCGATGCAATAACCTTCGCATCTGAAGGTGCCGCAGCGTCGCGGTCCGTCGGCCGAACCATCGCAGCCGAAGCAAAACAGTTAAGACGTTATCCTGCCTCAAAGGCAATCTACTTCAAACAAAATGGTAGCCCCATCCAAGAAGGTGATATCCTCCAACAAAAAGACCTTGCAAAAACCCTCGAATGCATCGCCAAAAAAGGTCCCGAGTGGTTCTACAACGGCCCCTTTGCAGTCACATGTTGCCAATACCTCCAATCCGTCGGTGGCATCCTAACAACTCGTGATTTCCAATCCTACGCAGCGATCGACCGTACCCCACTGCACACCTCCTACCGCGAACATCAAATCATCGGATTTCCACCCCCAAGCTCCGGTGGGATGCATATCGCTCAAATGCTCTCCATGCTCGAACCTTTTCAAATCGG
>JBIJCS010000131.1:0-9928 GCA_044344575.1 Pirellula sp.
TGTGCGTCGAGTTCGGTTTGCTTTTTTCCTAGCTCTTCCATGATTTGGGTTTTGGATTGCATCAGTTTGCCATGGGCTTCCATCTCCGCTTGTTTGGCTTTTTCAAGTTCTGGGACTTTTGCGGCTGCGCGATCAACTTTGGATTTCTGACGCGCGAGGGTCAAGTCGGCTAGGTCGAGGCGGCGTTGGCCTTCGTAATCGACCTTTTGTTCCCAAAGCATGGCTCCGTCCGCGCTCTTCCAAGCTTTGATCAGTCCATCGTTTCCAATGGTAGCGAATTTGGATGTGTCCATCGAAGCGATGATATGTTGCATCGGGGCTCCATGACCGACGGTTCGCAGGATTGCACCATCGGTACCTTGGACAACTCGAACGGTACCATCTGCAGTGCCGACTAAGATGCGTGGAATGTTGGTTTCTTCGTAGCGCGCAAGTCCTATGACTTCTGCAACGTCGCTTAAGCGTTCGATTTTTTGCAAGGTTGCTGGGGCCTCAGCCGTTGCGGGTACCAATTGCATCCATTGCACTTTTTTCTCGGGGGTGATTCCCACGATTGTTTGTGGGTCTTGGACGAGCAACTGTTTGAAAGGCTGTTCGAGTTTGCCAACGAAGGAGGGTTTGACTGCAACTGGAGTGGGGGCAGTACCTGGAGCAATTTCTGGGGGGGCGTTGGTGGGGCCCAGTACATATTGCGCGACGGAAGTGTCTTCGAAGACAACCCATAGTTGAGATCCATCTGGGATCCAAGCGATGCTTGCTGCCGGTGTGGGAGCTCCTGGAGCTTCGAGTTGATGGGAGGCCAAGCCCGATTCTGCGCGGATAATTTCCAAGGTGGGGGTTCGGGTGGCTTTCGCGATTGCTAACCCGTGCGGTGCGAGTTTCGCTTGGTGTGCTCCTCGAAGAACGCTTGCGAGACCTTGATCGGTCACGGTTTGGTTGCGTTTCCAGATTTTTACATCGCGAAAGCCACCGGTGGCGATGCGTGTGGTATCTGGACTGATCGCTATGGACTGGATCATATCGAGATGGCTGACGGGTGCGTTGGTTTGGAGTTGAGCTTGGATTTGCGGATCGAACAACTGTGCGACATCAGTAGCACCATCGAGTGAAGGCCAGCGATAGACGATGGCTTGGTTTCCTTTTCCAGCTACGACCCATTGTCCATCGCTACTTGCATCCATTGCGTACATAGGGCGGACGGTTTCGGGGACTTGCTTCCATTGCATATTCAGACCTGTTTTTGCGACACCTGCAACGGCACCTGCATCGACCCAAGCTTGCAGTAGGTCCATTTCTGCGGGGGTGAGTCGTTTTGCGCCTACGGCATTCTTATCTGGAGGCATCACCGATTCGTCTGTTGCGCGGACGCGGCGAACCAGTTCGCTTTCGCCACCTTTTCCAACGACCAGGGTCGGACCGCTGTCTCCGCCTTTCATGAGTTGTTCGAACGACTCTAGGTTTAATCCACCTTCTGCTTTTTGTACGTTGTGGCAAGCGATACAGTTGGCTCGCAGCAGTGGAAGGATGTGGTTCGCGAAGTCTTTAGGGGTGGCTTGTGCTGCGTCTTGAGCAAGTCCCCGGTTGTCCGAGCTGAAGAAGATGCTTGCAGTGAAGATAGTGGTACTGAGTACAGTTTTACCGAGGAGCGGCAACAAGCGAGCGGAGAAAATGGAGGCGATTCGCATGGTGATTGGTGGTCGTTTTACAAACGGGAGGTTGGTCGATGATTGCATGACGGATAGATGTCTACGGATTGATGTAGTTTGAAAAAGTTTGTGTTATTTGGGTGCTTCAGGTGGGGGAACGATTTTCAATCGAAACGGTGCTGAAGGGAGAAAGGTCTGGAAGTCTTTTGGTGCGATCTCTTTGGCGAGGGCTTCGAGTTTTGGATTGGTTTCAGCGATGATTTTTTCAGCGGCAGGTCTATCTCCGGGCCAATTAGGATCGGCTAGGAGGGCTTGAATTCGATCTCTGTACGCAAGGAGTCTTGCGTGTGATTCCGGATGTAGAGATTGCTTGAGAACTATTTCGGTTGCGAACCAAACGGTGTATTCACCGAGAGGTGCATCGGCAGCCACTTTGATTTCCGGGTTGGCTTCTGGGTTCTTTTCGGGGAGTTCGAATTCACCGAGTGTGACTTTTGGGGGTAGGTTTTGTGGTCGCATGATTCCTTTGGCTTCGCCGCCCGCGCGACGCACTGCGCGAATGGGAAGTTTACCTGCGCCACCTTGAGGAATTTCCAAGACCCAAGCTGGGCCATCTCCTGCGCGGATTTGAATCGGCGCAGTGTCTTGTTCGATTACTTTAAGGAGCCATTGGTTGGAGAGTCTGGATTGAGGAAGCCCACGATCTGCGGAAGCGGAGATAACGATGCTTGTCGGTTGGATTGGAACGGTGATGTCTTGATCGAGTTGACTTGGGTTCGCTGGGTTTGAGGCAACTTTCGTTTTTGCGACGGGCTGGATTGTGCCGGTGAAGGGTGCGGTGTTTTCGTCGGCAAAGAATATCAGGACACCTTCGGATTGGCCGGGTGCGACGAGGGTTGGCGTCACAGAAACACCGGGTGGTAGGGCGTCGCAATTCAGTTCGATGGGAGCGTTGTGTCCTCCGGTGCGCCGGATGGAGACATGCATCGCGGTTTGTCCTCCTTTGGGGAGTGCAATACCGGTGGTTTTTGCAGCGGTGGCGTTGTTCGTATCGGGGAGCCAATGCCCGATGGGTTGTATACGTGGAACCGGTGGTCCGACACGAAGGATCCCTTCGGTGGAATGTTTGCTTGAGGGTTGAATATTCAAGTCGTTGATGGTCAGGCGGATGTACTTGTTCGGTGGGCCGGGTGGGATAGTGAAGATTGGATCAGGGGAGAGGAGTCGCACGGCACGGGTACCGATGGCAGGTCCGTCTTCTGCGATGGCGATGACATCGCGTCCTGTGAGGCGTTGACGGTTGAGGTAGTCTTGGGCAAGTTGTTGCAGAGCTGGGTCAGGGGATTTCCCGGATGGGTCAGCGGCGAGAACGGCTTGGATTTGAGCAAGTTGTTCAGGGGAGGGTGGTGGGGTGACTCGGTCGGCGATGATTCGGAGATCGGAGGGTTCGCCGAGTGCTGCGGAGAGTACTTCGACTTCGTAGGTCATTCCTTCGCTGGGAGCGAACTCGAATTCGCGTTGAGGTTCTTTTGCGGAGAGATTGAATTTGATTTGCCATGGGGGGGGCGGGAGTGGGGCAGTTGGTGATTGAAGAGGCCAATCTAGGTTTGTTTTCGCGAAGGCTTGGAAGGGGTTCTTCCATTCTTTGCTTGAGTCGAGCGGATGATTTTCTGGGGGATCGATGACAATGGCGAAGGGGGTATTTTCCGAGCTACGGTAGAGGAAGTCGAAGATAGCGATTCGGAGTTCGTCGGGGTTGTTGGTGGGGGGCTTGGTTTGAGGTGAGGTAGGTTCGGAGAAGAGTATGGGGGCTTTTCCGGAGCTACGAAGTTGGCTAAGAACGTTTCCGTCGGCGTCTGCGACTTGGAGGACGGGGATGGTCGAAGCGTCGAGGGATTGCGCTGCCACGAGGATTTTGGGCCAGCGGTCGGACTTCTTCGTTTTCAGTTGGATACGTTCATTGCGTTTTGTAAGGCCGACGTAACAAACGCCAGGTTGCAACGTAGGTGGATTTTTTGGATCGATGGATGGCGGTAGAGTTTCGACGGGTGAATGGACAACAGCTAGAGATCGAGCGTTGGAGATACCGTAGCGACCTACCGCCCAGACTTCGTAGAGGCCTTGTGGGACTGCGGGGTCGACGGAGACAGTGAAGTTCCCGAAGGCTTTTTGAGGAGTGGTATCGGGATCGAGTGGAAGGCTTGGGGATTGCTCGAGTTTGGCGGTGATACGTGGATCGGAGAAGATCAGTTGCTCGACGTCTTGGGTAAATCGTCCTGCGGTGACTTTGAAGTTGTTTGGATGTTGGTTGGAGAGGACGGGTGGGAAGACAGCATCGATTGCGATGACGGGAAGTTCGGCGCGTGCCTGGGAAGCGAGGAGGCAAAGGAGGAGCAACCCGATCCCTCGCGTCGCGGATACGAACGGTCTCATGTTGAAGTCGCTAGGTTGGTGTAGACGCTAAGGTCGAGAGTATCGATTAGTGGTTAAACAGGAATTCCTTGCTGTTGATCAAGCTCCAGAGGAGGTCTTCGTAGGCTTCGCGCAGTTTTTCTGAGCGTTGCATGAGGTACTCCAGCGCAAGGCTTTGTTCTGATTCAGTGGGTGGTCTGCAAAGGGCTCTGAGATAGAGTTCGCGGATCCGTGGAGGAGCTGACTTTCGTATGTTTTCTGCGGGGCTAAGGGTGGCATCGACGATAGCGGAGGAAGCCCATTGTGCAGCGCGGCTTGCGTCGGCACCGAGTTTCGCTTGCATCTCTTTGGAGTTTAGCAAGTGGAGGCTTTGGGCGAGTGTGGAGGAGTTCGTGCGTTCGCATTCGCAAGCAGTTGTGGAGTCTGGTCGACCGAAGACGGTTAGGAAGTAGGATGCGAAGGAGGTATCGGGGAGTTCGACCGCACGGGTACCCAGTGGCATGCCATCGAACTGCGAAAGGCTACCGGTGACATTATCGATGGCATCGAGGAGCATTTCTGCTTGTAGGCGTTTGGGATAGAAGCGAGAGTAGCAGTTCGTATCGCGGATATTGAGATCGTTGGCGTTCGCGCTGAGTTGGTAGGTGGTTGAGGTGCAGATGGCGCGAACGAGGTATTTAAGGTCAAAGCCAGATTGGACGAGTTCAACGGTAAGGGTGTCGAGCAGTTCGGGGTTCGAGGGTGGGTTGGTGATTCGCATATCATCTTCTGGTTCCACGAGGCCTTTGCCCAGGAAGTGTTTCCAGTAGCGGTTTGCGATCGATTTAGCGAAGAAGGGGTTTGTAGGAGCGGTCATCCAGTCAGCGAGGGCCGCGCGAGGATCTTGGAAGTTCGCAAGATCGGACTTGGGGGCATCGAGACCGGTGGGAGGGAGTGGTTGGCCGGTTTTAGGGTGATTTGCGGATGCATTGGCAATTCGCGAGACGAATTTAGGTTCGTTGGGTAGGGGACCTTCGCGACGTTCGACGGTGGAGAAGAACGCGGCCATTTGGTAGTAGTCTTGCTGAGCCCATTTTTCGTAGGGGTGATGGTGGCAGCGAGCGCATTGCAAGCGTTGTCCGAGGAAGAGTTGTGCGATATCTTCGATGCGAGATTCGGTGTTGTTGACTTGTCGGAACCAAACGACGGCAGGGTTGGCTTCAACGTCACCGGAGGCGGTCAGTAGTTCGCGAACGAGTGTGTTGATTGGTTTGTTTTCAAAGAAGCTTGAGCGGAGCCAATCGTGGAAAGCGTAGGCCCCAAAACGAGTATCTTCGCCCGAGTGATTGTTTCTTAGGATTGCCGACCATTTGCTTGCGAAGTTCGAAGCGTAGTCTTGGCTAGCGAGGAGTCGATCGACGATTGCGGAGCGACGTTGTTGGGTTGCTTCTGGTGAGTTTCCGGAGGCTTGGGCAATTTGTAGTTCTTCGAATTCTGCGACGGTGGGTAAACGTCCCGCGATATCGAGGGTTACGCGGCGCAGGAAGGTTTGGTCATCGCAAAGTTCGGAGGGGGGGATTCCGAGAGCTTGAAGTTTTCCGAAGACAGCTTGGTCGATTTTGCCTTGGGCGATGGGTAGGCTTTGGGTGAGCGTACCGATCGGAACGCTGGCGCGGAACACGGTGACTTGGCCTTGGTAGCGTGCCATGATGGAGACTTCGCCGGCATAGTCGCGGATCTTAACAAGCCCGTTGACGTCGACTTCTGCCATATCGAGATTATTCGATTCGTATTGTGCGGTACGGGTGATATCTTCGGTGGAGCCATCGGAGTAAGCGGCAACGACGCAGAGTTGTTGGGAAGAGTTTCTTGCCATTTGGCGGGTGGAAGGGGTGACGGTGATGGCTGTGACTTTGCGTCCATTGGGATCCCCGTAGGGCATGGCTTGTGCGATCCAGCGGCGTAGAACTCGGTATTCGTGGCTATCGGCATTCATACGTTGTCCACCACCGTGGGGTACAGAGCCGATTGATTTGGTTAGTAGCAAGCTAGTATCTGGAGCTGCGGGGAAGAGTCGACGCCCGCGTGATTCTCGGACGAGGTGTTCGTAGTCTTCAGCGGGTTCGGAACCGAGTAGTGAGAGACGGAATCCGTTTTGTCCTGCGATTTTTCCGTGGCATCCTCCGCCATTGCAACCGAACTTGGTAAAGATAGGGACGATTTGATTTGGGAAGTTTACTACATCGTCTTGGCTATTGAGTTCGACTGCGACTTGTGCGGTAGCGGGTGCATAGCCATCGGCAGTGGCGGTGAGGGTGAGAGTTCCGCTGGCGAGAGGCGTGATGAGGCCGTTTGCATCGACGGAGATGATACCTGGGTGGGATGGTTCGAAGCGAACGTTTCGGGTGAGGTCGAGGATGGCGGAGGAGGATTGTTGGTTTGGTGAGGAAGCTCGCACGAGGGCTTGGGCGCGTGCGTCGCTACCTTTGAGGGAGAGCGTTGGTGTATCGAATTCCAATTGGTTTGCTGCGGGGTTTTGGGCCAAGCCGCGGGGGTGCAGCAGGCACGGGCAGAGCAAGCAAGTGCACAGGAGGAGTGCGAGTGAGGTGACGGATTGGAATTTCATGGTGGGAAATTGTCGATCGGTGAGAGTGGGGAAGCGACTAGATCAGTTCGCGGATAGGTTCGTGATCGACGAGGAACTGTGGTCGACCTGTGGGGTCTACGATGGTGGAGGTCGCGACGTTGATACCGAGGTTATGGTAAAGGGTCGCGATGATTTCTTGCATGTGAACGGGTCGTTCTTTTGCGTATTCTCCGAGGCGGTTGGTTGCCCCGATGGCTTGTCCGGTTCTCATGGAGCCTCCGGCGAGCCATGCGCAGCTGACTTGGGACCAGTGGTCACGTCCCGCTCCGTTATTGATTTTTGGAGTTCGTCCGAATTCGCCCCAGACGATGACGGTAACATCATCGAGCATATCGCGTTGTTCGAGGTCATCGAGCAGAGCGCTGAGGCATTGATCGAGTTTTGAGCCGTGGTCACGGACGAGGTCGAAGTTCTGTCCGTGGGAGTCCCATCGCCCGTAACTTAGGCTGACGACTCGCACTCCGGCTTCGATGAGTCGTCGGGCGATTAGGAGGTGGTCATTGCAAGTTGGAGCACCGTCGTATTGATATTTGTAGGGTTTTCCGTCGCCGTAGCGTTCAACGATTTTTGGGTCTTCTTTGGAGAGGTCGAGGGCATCGAGTAGTTTGCTGCTGGTCAGAACATCCAGGGCGCGTTGTTCGAAGGCATCCATACCTGCCATAACGCCAGAAACATCGATATCGCGACGCATGGTATCGATGCTGGTGAGTAATCTTCGTCGGTCCCGGAGTCGATCGAGGCCGATGCTCTGGAGTTTCATATTTTCCATGCCGGGGCCGTCGGGTTTGAAGGCGGAGTAGGCCGCGCCGAGGAAACCGGCTTCGCCGGAGTTTGACCAAGGGCCGTGTTGGGTTTTGGCAGCGAGTCCAACGAAGGGAGGGACTGCGGGATCGACGGTGCCTTGGAGGCGGGCGACAGCGGATCCGATGGAGGGTCTACCTCCGAGTGCTTTGAGGTCATCGGGGAACCAACCGCTCATGCATTGGTGGGATTCGTGTCGGTCTTTGCAACCGACGACGGATCGAATGATTGCGGCTTTGTCCATTCGTTGTGCGAGTTGTGGGAAGACTTCGCAGATTTGGATACCGGGTACATTGGTTGCGATGGGGCTGAATTCACCTCGGATTTCGGAGGGGGCTTCGGTTTTGATTTCCCACATATCTTGGTGTGGGGGGCCACCGCCTAAGAATATGTTGATGAGACCTTTGTGGGAGTTCTTTTTTCCTGCGGCATCTTCTGCGCGGAGGAGGTCAGCGAGGGTAAAGCCTCCGAGTCCGAAGCAGAGTGAGCCGGCTGAGAGGAAGTTTCTGCGGGACAAGCCGCTGCAGAGCCGTTGAGATCCGCCTAGAAAATGGAGCATGGCACGATTCCTTTGAAGGTCCTATGAAGGAGGATTCCTGGTAGGGGGCAAGGCCGTTAGGAGGGAACCCGCATTTGTGGTGTGAAGGCAACGGGGGGGTGCACTGCACAATGGGGCTAGGATTGTCACCGAGGGTATGCAACGCGGTTTCAAACCTCTTTATATTATGGATCGATCGGGTGGGCTGGTGCAAGTCCGGGAGAGAAGGAAACCATCAAATAGAGGGGTTAGCGAAAATGGGTAGGAAGGTAATGGTTTTATCGATTTTGCCGTGGTTTTTAGGTTTCGGGCTCTTGATCGGGCTTGTGCAGGGTGATGAGAAGAATCGGCGTGAGCAGGCAGTGAGGGAGGATCGCAAGAATCTCACGGGGGATGCGAGGTGGTTGTACAACGACTTGGAGAGTGGTTTTGCGGCGGCGAAGGCGTTGGGAAAGCCGATGTTGGTGGTGATGCGTTGCGTGCCGTGTAAGGCTTGTACGGGGATCGACGAGAGTGTGCTTCGAGCGAAGGAGTTGCAGGGGTTATTGGATGGGTATGTGTGTGTACGGTTGATCAATGCGAACGCGATCGATTTGTCGAAGTTTCAGTTTGACTATGACCTTTCGTTTTCGACGTTGATGTTTCATGCGGATGGGACATTGATTGCACGGTATGGTTCTTGGCAGCATCAGTTGGACGAGATGGAGACGAGCACGGTGAGTTTGCAAGCTGCGTTGAAGCGAACTTTGGAGTTGCATCGCAAGTGGGATACGATCAAGGACACTTTGGCGAGCAAGCAGGGGGGGCCGACACCATTTGCTTTGCCGATTGAGATTCCGGGGTTGGCTGGTAAGTATGAGCGGGAGTTGAAGTGGGATGGCAATGTGGTTCAGAGTTGTGTGCATTGTCATCAGATTGGTGATGCGTATCGAGCTTGGTATCGCAAGCGTGGGGAGCGGATTCCGGAGGATTTGATTTATCCGATGCCTGATCCGATGACGGTAGGAGTACGTATGGATCAGCGTAGTGGGGTGAAGATAGCGTCGGTGGAGGAGGGGAGTCTTGGTGCTCGGTCGGGGTTGCTCAAGGGTGATGAGGTTTTGAAGATCGAAGGGGCACCGGTGGTTTCGTTGGCGGATGTGGCTTGGGCTCTGCATCGAGCTGGAGCGGAGGGAGTACAGGATTGGGTTGTTGAGCGTGGAGGCGAGCAAGTATTGGTGCGGATGGAGTTAGCGGAGGGATGGAGAACGAAGAGTGACATTGAGTCGCGCGTGGGAACTTGGCAGATGCGTGCAATGGTACTTGGTGGTATGGTTTTGCGAACGGCACCTGAAAGCAAGCGAGCGGAGTTAGGTTTATCAGCGGACGATTTAGGATTGGTGGTTCAGGGGTTGGGAGAGTATGGGGAGCATGCTGCGGCGAAGAATGCAGGGTTTCGCAAGGGGGATGTGATTTTGCGAATAGAAGGGGTGGAGTCTCGGGAGGGGATGAGTGAGAGTGTTTTGATTGGCGAGTTGTTGTCGGAGCATCTCAAGCCGCGGCAGCTTACGAGCATGGTGCTTCGCGATGGTCGTCGATTGGAATTGCGGTGGCCGATTCAGTAGAGAATCGGGAGCGTTGTATCCAATCACGCAAAGACGCGAAGACGCAAAGGGGGCGGACCGTTTTCGTTTAGCAGTCAGCCGAAGGCGTACCAGGATTCGATTCCATTATCTCACGCAATGGTGCCACGAAGACGGCAGGCAGTTTTTCGTTTAGCAGTCAGCCGTAGGCGTACCAGTCTCTATTCCAATGTCTCACGCAAAGCCACGACGACGGCAGACCGTTTTCGTTTAGCAGTCAGCCGAAGGCGTACCAGGATTCGATTCCAATGTCTCACGCAAAGACGCAAAGAAGACCGACAGG
>JBIJCS010000621.1:0-2679 GCA_044344575.1 Pirellula sp.
AATCTCGAACCGAGAGAGTTCAAGCCGAAAAAGGAAACGGCAATATGCCCAGGCTCGAACAAACAAGCAACACAGAGCGAACCCCACGCCCTTACGATTCAATCAAGCTTGCTGAAAAACCTCGAGGCCCAGAAAAGAACAAAAACAAAAACAAGAATTCCGACAAGCTCCAGAAGAAGGCGCGACCTGTCGCTGAAGGGAAAACAAAAGCGACTATCGGAACTCCAGGCGATGCCGCGTCCGTTCCAACTCCCCAAACGACTGCTTCGACCATGGCGGATGCAACCAATCCAGTCGCCCACCAATCCGTTCATCCACTTCAGCCCGTTGCCCCACTTCAGCCCGTTGCCCCACTTCAGCCCGTTGCCCCACTTCAGCCCGTAGTGGCGCATCTTGAAAATGCCGCCATCGAAACGGCACAAATCGAACCACCAACCTTCCCACAGCAATCCATCACGGCAATGACCAACCCAACGCAATCGATGAACTCACAAGTTAATGAAGTGATGCAAGACTTTCAGGATTCCATCGCAACACTCGAAACATCCACTTCCGTAATCGAAAAATTCTCTGACGACTCGTCATCGGATGGAACGGAAGAATTCGAAGCTACCGAAGACTTAATCCATGCTCAGAGTGCGGTTGCTAACGAAAACACATTTGCTCATCTTGGCCTGCAACACGAAATCGTCCGAGCCCTGGAAACTGCAGGATACGTCACACCAACAGACATTCAAGCGGCCACCATTCCTGCTTTGCTCGAAGGACGCGACGTATTAGGCCAAGCCCAAACGGGAACCGGAAAAACCGCTGCCTTCGCTTTGCCGCTCCTGAGCAGAATCAACGTCGAAATCCCAGAGACTCAAGTCTTGGTACTGGCACCGACCCGCGAATTAGCCATCCAGGTTTCCGAATCGTTTTTGAAATATGGACAGCACCTGCGAGGTTTGCGCGTCGCACCCATCTACGGTGGCAGTGGCTATACCGACCAAATCCACGCGCTGCGACGCGGTGCTCACGTTGTCGTCGGAACTCCCGGCCGCGTGATGGATCATATGCGCGAATCACGACTTCGCATCGATACTCTTTCCGCTTTGGTCCTCGACGAAGCCGACGAGATGTTGCGGATGGGATTCGTTGATGATGTGCAATGGATTCTCGATCAAAGCCCTGAGAACCGTCAAATCGCTTTGTTCTCAGCAACGATGCCAGAACCCATTCGACAGATCGCGAATAAACACCTCAAGAATCCGAAAGTCGTCACGATCGCGTCGAAACAACGAACCGGCGACAACATCGAACAACGCTTCCTCGTCGTCGATCCAAAACTAAAACTCGAAGCCCTGACACGGGTGATCGAAGCAGAAGAATTCGACGGCATGATCATCTTCGTGAAAACAAAAATCGGTACAGTCGAAGTTGCCGACTACTTGCGCGATCACGGCTATCAAGCTGTAGCACTAAATGGAGATATCGCACAAGCACAACGCGAACGCACGATCGAACAACTCAAAGAAGGAGTCTTCAATATACTCGTCGCTACAGATGTCGCGGCACGAGGTCTGGACGTTCAACGTATCACCCACGTGATCAACTTTGATCTACCACCCGATGCAGAAGCTTACGTGCACCGAATCGGTAGAACGGGGCGAGCCGGCCGAAGAGGCCAAGCGATCGTCTTTGTCGCTCCGAAACAACGCGGGTTCCTCCGTGAAATCGATCGTGCCGCAGGTGACTCGATCGAGCCGATGGCAATACCAAGCGCGAAGGAAATAAATGCCTCACGCGTTGATCGCTTCAAAGAACGGATGAAACAAGCTGCCTCAAAAGGTGCAGAGAATCCTGAGCTATTTTCAATCTTCGAAAAACTCATCTCCCAATGTGTTACCGAGCAAGGACTCGATCCACTCAAGGTCGCCACTGGACTGGCTGTCTTGGCCCAAGGCGAGCGAGCATTCTATGTTCATGAACTACCCGAACGTTTGCTCCAAGGACGAAACGGAAGAGATGACCGAAATCGGGATTTCTCTCGTCGCGACAATGATCGTGGCCCCCGCTCCGATTACCGCTCGGAACGCCCTAGCCGCTCCTCGTTCGGCGGCGGTGATCGCGGGGAAGCGAACGAGTCCTCTCGCTCCGAGACATTCCGTGTCGAAGTCGGTCGAGTGCATGGAGTTAAACCCGGGAATATCGTTGGCGCAATCGCAAACGAAATCGGTCTCGATCCAAACGATATCGGACAAATCCGCATCGAACACGACTACAGCACCGTCGACCTTCCATCCGGCATGCCAAGGGAACTCTTCAAAACCCTCGGACGCGCATGGGTACTAGGACGCCAACTGCGTATATCGAAACTTAAAGATCACCCAAACTTCCGTGAATCAGCATCAGATCGAGGATTCCGTCCTCGAAAACCAGGTGGCTTCTCCAGAGGTGATTCCAGAGGTGATTCGCGGGGTGATTCGCGGGGTGATTCGCGAGGTGATTCGCGGGGTGATTCGCGGGGTGATTCTTCCGGAGGCCCAAGGCACAATCGCACCTCCCGAAGAAAATAGTCGAACTGCTAATCGAAACGCGACATTCAACGAGTTGATATGGAAAGCCCTATTTCCACCCAACGACTTGCCACTACCGAACTGCAGCAAGCTGCATCCTTGTTGCAACACGGTGGCGTTG
>JBIJCS010000622.1:0-2676 GCA_044344575.1 Pirellula sp.
GACCATTGGGGTATTGGTCGGGTTATTGTTGCCTGCCGTACAAGCTGCGAGGGAGTCTGCGAGGCGGATGTCATGTCAGAACAATCTCAAGCAGTTGGGATTGTGCCTGCAGAACTATGAGTCGTCTCGAAAAAAGCTACCGGCGTTTGGTGATTACCAGATCCATGGTGCGACGGTTTACTGGAGTGTGCAGGCAAGGTTATTGCCATATGCCGAATTGACGATGGTACATAGCCTGATCGATTTCTCCAGGCCGATTGCGCAACAGCCGCAAGTTGCGAAGCTAAGAATTCCATTTTTGCTTTGCCCCAGCGAGATCAATGACAAAGAGCGGCCGGATGGGCCAACGTTCGTGCATTATCCATTGAATTATGGGATGAATATCGGGGAGTGGCATATCATGCAACCACCGCAAGGGCAGGGGACGGGAGTCTTTGTCGTCAATCAAGAGTTGAAGTTAGCTGCAATCGTTGACGGGACGAGCAACACCTTGGGGATGAGCGAAGTGAAAGCGTTTACTCCGTACTTGCGGGACGGAGGGATTCCTGCCAGTGACACGGCGGTTCCTGCAAGGCCCGAGGACATCGGTAGTTTCGGCGGCGAGTTCAAGGTCGATTCTGGGCATACGGAGTGGGTGGATGCCAGGGCTCACCAAACTGGTTTTACTACAACTTTTCCGCCCAATCAGAAGTGTCCATACACTTTTGGTGGAGTAACGTATGACATTGACTTCAATTCGATGCGAGAGGGGCGAAGTACAAGTTTGCCAACGTATGCGGTGGTAACGAGCCGCAGTTATCATGTCGGAGGAGTGAATACGTTGTGGATGGATGGTTCTGTGCGGTACATGTCCAATTCGATTGCAACAGAGGTTTGGCGTGCAGTGGGAACACGATCGGGCGGGGAAGTCACGCACGACCCCTAAGGTTTTATGGGGCTTGGTAGGATTTACTCATTGCGTCGCCGTGGTGGGGAAAGGACGATTGGTAATTCTGCATTGTGGAATTTGTATTTGTGCCTAGGTTTGCAAACAGTGGGGTGATTGGATGAACTGGATTCAGTCGAAGTGGATTCTTAACCCGGTGAACTTCCGTACGGTGTTGTTCGTTGGTTGTGTAGGTTTGATGGGTTTGTTGGTGTGTCCTGGTGGAGTGATGGGGCAATTGAAACCGCAAGACGATTCGCTTGTTGTTGGGCACACCGCAACGGTACCGTCGCTTGGTAGTTGGCGGGATTGCACTACGAAGCGAGCACTGGAAGAGTATGTCGCTCGTGTGACGGATTCGAACCACAAAGACTTTGTGCCGATTGCGGAGCGTATAGCGGTGTTTGACAACGATGGCACGTTATGGCCAGAGAATCCGCTCCCTTTTCAATTGGCGTATGCCTTTGACGTGGTCACCAAGAAGGCTGCCAGCGATGCTGAATTCGCTAAGCATCCGATGGTTCAAGCGGTCCTTAAGCGGGACGTTGCCACGTTGCTCTCGGGGCAGAAGCATGAGGGGTTGTTACAAGTGGTGGCGATGACGCATGCGGGGATGACGACCGACGAGTTTAGTGCAAGCGTTGAAGCTTGGATGGCGACCGCAAAGCACCCTCGTTATGAGCGGGCTTATGATCGATTGACTTATGAGCCGATGCAAGAAGTACTACGGTATTTGCGTCATCATGGGTTCAAAACCTACATCGTTTCTGGGGGTGGAGCGGATTTTATGCGAGTGTGGTCAGAACGTGTGTATGGGATAGGACCGGAGCAAGTCATTGGCTCGTCGGCCAGGACGAAGTTTGAGATGCGGGAGGGTAAGCCAGTCTTGATCAAAACGCTGGAGAATTTGTTTGTCGATGACAAAGCAGGCAAGCCAGTAGGGATACAGATGGCGATTGGGCGTCGTCCAATCGTATGTTTTGGGAATAGCGATGGGGATTATGAGATGTTGCAGTACACGACGATTGGAAATCCGCGAGCAAGTTTTGGGGCGATTGTGCATCACACGGATGCGGAGCGGGAGTATGCATATGATTCGGCACCGTCGAGTTCAGGGAAGTTGGTGAAGGCATTCGAGGAAGCTCCTTCTCGAGGATGGTATGTAGTGGATATGAAGTTGGATTGGTTCCGTGTGTTTCAAGGCGAATGATTGACAAAGACATCGTCGCCGAACAGGACGCAATGCCGAGCTGAGTGTATGAGCAAGAGAAATCTCCCCTTTCTTTCCGATAACAAAGCTGAGAGGGTTGCTTGAGTTTTTCTCAACCCTTCGCGAATCGATATTACGAGCTCTTCATCTTGATTTATCTTCGCGGATTGGCGTGATCAGTATCAGTGCCCCTTCTTGTCACGGACCTTACTTGCACTCAGGCTTGCCCTCCGGTACATTGCCGCAGGCCCGAAGCGGAAGAGTGCAGCGCGCTTGGCCAACATTCATCCAACTGACGCGTGTAATCTAACATTCAGTTGGTATCTAAAAGGGAGGATGGTCTACACGTTCGTTCTCTCTATTCGTGCCTCGTCAGCAGAATTTGTGGGTCCGAATTGGCTCGGGTAAGTCGCCAAGCTGATGATATAGTGCTGTAGAAATGGTTTCTACCTCCTTAAATCCGTACGATTTTCTCACGGTCAATTTCGCTTTGTTGTTGAATCCCTCAACGATTCCCGACGAAAGCCCTCTGGCCTCGAAC
>JBIJCS010000623.1:0-2675 GCA_044344575.1 Pirellula sp.
GCGAAACCCTCGTCGAAGTCTCCACCGATAACGGTGCAAAACCAACCTATGTGAAAGTCTGTGTAGTTAAACCATGGCAGCAAGCAAACAAATCCAGCGTAGCGGTCGACCAAGTTGCTTCCATCATAAGCCACCTCGTCCCCGATGCTGATGTCGAAGTACAACCACAACCTGACGGTAGCTTACTCGTCAAAGGCATGGTCGAGTCGAAAGACCAAGCGAAGAAAATCGTTAGCTCCATTCGTAAAATGGTGTTGGTACCTGTCGTTGATGCTCTTGAGATTCAATAATCCCTGCAAGCATTGCCATCGGAAGGCATGATCCTGGAATCTGCCTTCCCACTTCGCAAACAAATCTCAGATCAGAAGCTCCCGCCAAACAGTACCAGATAAATAGCTCCCGCCATAACAGTCAGTGAGCAGGACATGCAGAGACTCTCTCCATCGAAAGACCAAACCAAAACAGGTTGCCACGGTCACAATCGATGGTTTAGGAACATGCCCAAGCATATCGTTTCCATAGCATCGCTACTCCTGCTCTCGTTCTCTACGGACCTCTCTCCGATCCTCTTCGCGCAATTACCCCAAGCTCCTACCAGTTCGGGGATGAGCTCCAAAGACTACTTGCGGCTAATGGAACAAGCCAACGAGCACAACGGAGTACAAGCAGTTGGCGGCAACTATCCGGGCGCACGACCACGCCCTGTCGGTAGCTTGCCAACAACACCAACCGCCACACTGCCGACACCTCCACCTGCAAAACAGCCTACCCTCTCTCCGACCACCAAAACGAAAAACTATCCACGAGCGATCTTGCGATCCAGCCCAATATCAACAGACGCAACATCAACAGACCCAATATCAACAGACGCCGTATCGGTACCTTTACAAACAACACCTCCTGAAACACCTGTAGCAACTCAATGGCCCACTTCACAGTTGCCTACAACCCAGCAACCAGATCCACAATGGCAATCGGTTCAACTGCCAACATCACAAAACCCAACACCGCAATACCCATTACCCTACGGCAACCTCCCACCAACCGGCATTCCCAACCCGACCGTTCCCGCCGCTCCCATTTCAGCAATGCCTTCCAAACCGTTTGTACCCTCGACAAGCTATAACTTTGACACCTTCGATGGACCACGTTGGCTTGTTCGTTACGAACCCGTGTGGGTTCATCGATCCGGTGACGAGAATTTGACATACTCCCAATCAGGAGTCCTCAGTCCATTCGGATCCGACACCGCTCATGAAATCGCTGTTGGCAAAATGACGAATCCCATGGATGCATACGAGTTCTCATTCATGGGTTCTCTAAACTGGAACCGCAGCGAAACTGAGTCGGCTTCGACAGCATCAAGTCCACTGAACACGAGCCTGGTCTCACCCGATCCAAATTGGTTAACCAATTTTCAGAACGCAACGCATCTACACCAAGTCCAATCTGCAGACTACCGATCTTTTGGTTTCCACAAACGATGGCTGACCGACGAGATCAACAATTACCGAGTGGGTTTTCAAGGAATCGAATACAACGAAGCTTTCGCATTGCGCTCAGAAGGACCACAAGGTACAGGGCGATTCGAAAACCAAACGCAGAATTGGTTACTCGGATTCTCAGGGGGATTCGAACACTGGCATCCGGTCGCCGAAAAACTTTCTATTGGCGGAACGCTCGACTCAGGACTGTTCTTGAACTTGGCCGAATCCTCGATAAGTGCTGCGAATGGGAACGCACAACAAGTGCAACTCGACACCAAGGAAACCTCGTGCTCGGCACTCTTTGGAGCCAATGTAAGAACGCGTTATCAACTTAGCGATCGATGGAACTTGCATGGTGGATATCGCTGGTGGGTTCTAACGGGTATTGCTACGGTCGACGATCAGAACATTCGCGACCTACATAACACGATGTCTCTATCTCTAAGCTCAGACGAGACCATCCTCTTCCATGGCGCGGATGCTTGCATCGAGTACAGCTTCTAAACCAGGCACCCGTTCAACAACGCCAGCACCGTAGGGTATGTGCAGCGGTTGGTCCACCAACCGCGGAACATACCAACGAACGATTCACACCACACGCCGCCATCATCATTGCGTTTAGCAGTCAGCCGTAGGCGTACCCGTATGGCGTTTGGCCTGGGTGGCCTCGTTGCGTGAAACCAATGAACAGAAAAAACCAACGAGAAAAGAGTCGCCAAACTTTCTTAAAAAATTTCTTGTGCCAAATCCAACCCAAAAATGCACGTTCTCTCTAGAATCGAAATGGTGATTCGCTGGCCAGCGATAACGGGGCTCCTGCCCCAATAACCAAACCAAGGAATCCACCGCGATCGGCGCGGTGGATCGAAGGCGTTTACGCCCAATTCCTAACCACCGGAGGGTTTCTGATGATACCTATCATCGCTGGCTTCTCGTTTTCTCAACGCAAAATGCGTCGCAAAGAGTTTCGTAAAACCCTCTTTGAGACCCTGGAATCTCGACAACTCTTCGCGCTCCTCCCTTCACTCCAACCACCTACCTTACCCCCAAACACACAACCCCCGTTTGCGGAATTTCCCAGCCCGCAACCACCCAGCAACTCTCTCGGCTCAATACCTCCCTCCGATATCTTCGGTCCCAAAGAACAAGTCTGGATCTCAGAATTCGATCCATGCATCGAAGGTGGTT
>JBIJCS010000132.1:0-9898 GCA_044344575.1 Pirellula sp.
GATGTGCTAGACCTCGGCACAGGGACAGCAAGAATCCCCGTGGAGCTTTGTAAGCAACACCCAAGCGTCCGTGTGATGGCAAGCGATGCAGCCATCGAAATGCTTGAACTCGCCCGCTACAACATCGAACTCGCCCACCTGCTCGATCGAGTCCAACTCCATCACGGAGACGCAAAAAAACTCGTCTTCCATAAAGAGTATTTCGACGCAGTTCTCAGTAACTCCCTGATTCACCACCTACCCGATTGCAAGGACTTCTTCGCAGAAGCCCTCCGTGTGCTCCGCCCTAACGGAATCCTCTTCGTTCGCGACCTTTTCCGCCCAGAAAATGAAACCGAAGTCGAACGGCTTGTAGAACTCCATGCAGCAAACGAAAACGAACGCTCCAGACAACTATTCCGACAAAGCCTCCAAGCCGGCTACCGCATCAACGAAATCACAGAAATCATTGCCCCCCTAGGTATCCCCGCCGACGCAATTCAAATGACCAGCGATCGGCACTGGACTCTTGCTTACCGCAAACCCACTCCTGCGGCTCTATAAAGGGATATTCGCTATGCAAGAAATGCAATACCTCAACCTCTTGCGCAAGATCTTCGAAGAAGGTGACGAGAAATCCGATCGAACCGGTACCGGAACCCGCAGCCTCTTCGGCGCTCAAATGCGTTTTGATCTCCGAAGTGAATTCCCCCTGCTAACCACAAAAAAACTCCCCTTCCGACATATCGCAGTCGAACTCTTTTGGTTCCTCAAAGGGGAAACAAATATCGCCTACCTCAAAGAAAATAATGTCTCGATCTGGGATGAATGGGCGGATGAACACGGCGAACTCGGCCCAGTGTACGGAAAGCAATGGCGAAGCTGGCTTTGCCCAGATGGTTCTACCATCGATCAAATAACCCAAGTCGAACAGGCGATTCGAACAACTCCCGACTCGCGACGTCTCCTGGTTAGCGCATGGAATGTTGCCGATGTACCTAAGATGAAACTCCCTCCCTGCCATACACTTTTTCAGTTCTATGTCTCGAAAGGTACCCTCAGCTGCCAACTCTATCAACGCAGCGCAGATATGTTCCTCGGCGTCCCATTTAATATCGCTTCGTATGCACTCCTGACAGTGCTTATGGCAAAATCCTCAGGATTAGAACCAGGCGAATTTATTCATACGCTCGGCGATGCACATATCTACAGCAACCACTACAATCAAGTCGCCGAACAACTCGGACGCCAACCCCGCCCTGCTCCCTCCCTGCTCGTGCGGAACAGAAAACCATCCGTACTAGACTACGCATGGGAAGACCTCGAACTGATCAACTATGATCCGCTTCCATTAATTAAAGCCCCTGTTGCTGTCTAAGCCATCCGACCAAGGAATAGACACTCCATGCAAACAATACTCTTCGAATCCCCTTGGCTTATCGGTACCCTCGCTGTCATCCTCGTCGGCGTTCTTCTCTTCGCTTGGATCCAATCGGGTGTGACAAGCCTCCTCAAAGCAGCGGCCGCCACCGGACTGATCGGTGCCCTACTGCTCGGCGTCAATCTCTTGGTCCAAACCGAACGCGAAAAACTCACTGCGTTGATGCAAGCACTCGCAGACGACTTGCAAAACAACCGCTTCCAAGCAATCGCACAACGCGTTCACCCCGATGCCAGCGTTGAACTGAGAAACCTCGAAAACCGCATCCAAAATGTCGAATTCAAGTACGTGTCCATCAAGAAAATTCACGGCATCGACATCGGAAAATCCACCCACCCGAAATCAGCCGCCATTCGAATGAACGTCGTCGTGGAAGGTAGCCAAGCCGGTAGCTCCGGAACCGTCCCGCGATGGGTGCGCATCTTCCTCGAACAATATCAAGATGAATGGAAAATCGTTGACTACGAACATCGCGACCCCCAATACGAAATGCTCAATCAACAAGGTAAAGACCGACTCGATTCCATGTATCGCCGATGACCCTAACATCTGTAGCGATCGAAGTATCAACGTCTCTGTGGCATGCACAACGAACGAATCGACATGCCCCCAGTTAAGTTATACACCTCTTGAAAACCCATCGCCTTCAGACGACAAGCCCCCACGTGCGCACGCTTGCCACTATGGCAAACAACCACCGTGGGCTGCCCCATGTCTAACTCTCGAGCCCGCTTGGGGAACTCATCGATCGCAATGGCGACACTCCCCTCCAAAGGCAACTCCTCCCGCTCCTTGGCAGTTCGAACATCGACAACTTGCATACCCGATAAATTAGCGTCTGGCAAAAGTAAACGCGGAAACCCCTTGAGATCGTTGATCGCGGTAAACGCTGCCATGTGGATCGGATCTTTCGCCGACCCATACGGTGGCGCGTACGCCAAATCAAGCTTGGCAAGATCGTAAACAGTTCCACCAAAATGCATCGCGGTGGCCAAGATGTCTATCCGCTTGTCGACCCCCTCACCTCCAATCGCTTGCGCTCCGAGCAACTTTCCGCTCGGCTCTGCATACAAAATCTTCAATTGCATATTCACTGCACCCGGAAAATAAGAAGCATGCTGTGACGCTTGAATGATCGCCGTTCGATAAGAAATTCCTTGCTGCTCAAGCCCCCGTTCATTCATCCCTGTCATGGCGACCGTGGACTCAAATAGCCGGACAATCGATGTCCCCAATACTGCTCCCATCGCAGTACTCTCGCCGGTTACCGCATGCTCCCCCGCAATCCGCCCCGCTCGATTCGCTGCCCCCGCCAACGGATTCAAACCCTTCACGCCGGTTACCCCCTGCGTGTACTCAATCAAATCCCCCGCCGCGTACACGTCCGGATCATTCGTCTGCTGAAACTCGTTGACTGAAACCCCACGCGCTGCTCCCAACGCAATTCCCGCCTCTGCCGCTAATGCCGTCCGAGGTCGAACTCCCACGCCCAAGACAAACAAATCTCCCTCTACCGTCTGACCATCCGACAAAACCGCTCCAATCGCTTTGCCGTCGCTGATCGCAAACCGCTCAATCGATACCCCCGTGCGAACTCCAACCCCATGAGACTTCAATACCCCCCCAGCCATCGTCCCGAATATTCGATCCAAACGACTAAGCACCGTTGGCGATAACTCAATCAACTCAACAGCAATCCCCAAATGATGTAGCTGCTCGACAACTTCCACCCCTACAAACCCCGCCCCCACAACTACCACTCGCCGCACGGAATTGCTCTTCAAATAAGCTAAAATGCCATCCATGTCCGCAAGAGTCCAAAGCTGAAATACATTCGCCGGCATTGGCTTGGCAAAAGGTGGCAAAAATGGTTCTGCTCCCATCGCTAAGATCAACTTGTCATACCTCTCCGTACGAACCTCCTGACCTCCTTGCGAACGATCCATCACCGTAATCGTCTTGCTCGCCCGATCAATCTTCGTAACCTCATGCCGCGTTCGCACCTCGATCTCAAACCGATTCCAGAACAACTCAGTACTCGCAACAATCAACTTCTTACGATCCGCGATCTCACCACCCAAATGGTACGGCAAACCGCAGTTTGCAAACGAAACCACAGGCCCCTTCTCGAAAATCACTATCTCCGCCCGTGGATCTAAACGCCGCGCACGCGCTGCGGCAGAAGCCCCAGCCGCTACCCCACCTACCACCAAAATTCGCTTCCCATTCGCCACCGATTCAATCTGACTCATCAACTTCTTTCCGTACTATCTTGATTTAGCGATTTGAGTTACCGTTTTGAGTTACCGCGTTGAGGCAACCTGCAGTGTTTCGATCGCAAGAATCCAACACCCCAAACAAAAAGGGTGCGTTTGAAACCGAATTCAAACACACCCTCGCAATTCTCTTCAATCGACCCGCAAGCCGTCTACGGGATTTTCACGAATTCCCATATACCGCCAAAGGACACTCAGTCGCAGGTCAGCCGTCGCAGGTCAGCCGTCGCAGGTCAGCAACTATGGCTTGAACTTGTCTGGCTTCAAAGCGACAACTCCCAAGTCGTTTGCACCCGGCTTCAAGGTGAATTTGACATTCCCCTTCTTCCAACTCTCCGGCTTCCCGTTCACCGTCACTTCGTCGAACTTGTTTTGTGCCTCATGCCACAACTTGAATGTCAATTCGACACCAGCAGGTAACTTCTCAATCTTGATCTCTCCCTTCTCGTTGCTAACTGCAACATAGGGATGATCCGTTACAACGTGGTAAGCCGTCATCCAAGGGTGAATGTTGCACTCAACCTTCGAAGGGCCACTCTCAGCCTTCTTGATCTGCAACGTCTTGCTACCACCGGTAGGAATGACTTGATTCCACTCGTCATTGTTGAAAAATACAAACTTCGCATTGTGACTCGTGCTGTCCGAATTCTTCACCTCCACCGTTTGACCGGCCCGAATCGGAAGAATATGCGGCACAAATCGACAATTCACGTTGTCCAAAACCGGCTTCGCCGAAGGAACTTCACGCATCGATGGGTGAATCTGCTCCGCGGATAACTTGGTCTGCTTGCCATCAATCATGAAAACCATGTTGGCAATCCCCTTGCTACCGGCATCCACTACCAATCTCTCGGCAGGAATCTGCTGCTTTGCACAAAACGCATCCGCTCCCGCATTAATCGGCGTACCGGCCGGGGCCGCACCATCCAAAACAAACTTGATGGTTACATCCGCCCAATCCTGAGCTTGTGCTACCATGCTACTACACACCAGTGCCACTGGAGCTACGATCATCGACCACTTCATCTTTAACACCGATTCTACACCTTCGAGAGAGTGTTCTGAGGTTCAAGAAATACCAGGAACGAATTGCAACAAGATTCGCGTCGCGGGTGGGGTTCCAGGTGGGAAAACTTCAATTCTCCCGAAGGTAATCCTATACAGAAAGCTATTTTTTTCAATCGCCCAAGCATTTCCGACCCCAGGCTTCTCGGTGCCGTTGACGCAACTGGATGCCCCCACTACACTCTTAACACTCGACGGAGGTAGTAGCTCAGCTGGTTAGAGCGTCGGATTGTGGCTCCGAAGGTCGGGGGTTCAAATCCCCTCTATCTCCCTTTTTCTTTCCCGAGATCCCGCTTCCCTCCCGCTTCGGGGGGCCTCCAGACGCGACCGTATTCTTCTCAGTCCGCGCCCACAACCATCTCTCAAACCCGCTTCGCTCAAGAGAATCCCCCAACCAAACCACCCCAAACGTCCCTGTCCCCCCTTGCGCCCCTGTCCCTTTGCGTCTTTGCGTGAGACATGTGCCCCTTTGCGTGAGACCAGTTCGCCCCGCCGCTTGAAGCAAACTCCTTGTATTTTCAAGCCCGAAGGGCTGGCACATCAAACGGCAAGCTTGGGTTGAGTGTTCGAGGTTCATGCGAAGACACAACGAATGCACATCAAACTATTGACCAAGTTTTTCAACACTGGTTTTGACGGCCCTTCGGGCCTTAACATCTTCTTTGATCAGTTCACCGAGGCCTAACGACCTCGGCACTGGTTGTGTCGGCCTTCCAGGCCTAAGAATCTAAACTGCATAAAGCAAACAGAAAGCAATTCGCGCGTTGCAGATCAAATGTTCAACTGTCTGTCCCCGTTGCGCCTTTGCATCAGGCATGGGAAGGAATCCTGGTACGCCTCCGGCTGACTGCTAAACAAAAAACTTTCCTCCCCTTTGCGTCTTTGCGCCTTTGCGTGAGACATGAACGCAATGGTATGTTCCGCGGTCCATTACTTGAACCGCCCTCGCTAAGTAAAGGGTACTTGGTCGATCATGCGTGTCAGATCATTGTTCAGCGAGGGACCGCTGCACATACCCTACGTTTCTAAAAAAACCGCCCCACACATCCCTGCCCCCCCTTGCTCCCCTATCCCTTTGCGTCTTTGCGTCCCTGCGTGAGACATGAACACACTGGTACGTTCCGCGGTCCATTACTTGAACCGTACGCACAAAGTAGAGGGTACTTGGTCGATCATACATGTCAGATCATTGTTCAGTGAGGGCCCGCTGCACATACCCTACGTTTTTAAACAAACCGCCCCACACATCCCTGCCCCCCCTTGCTCCCCTATCCCTTTGCGTCTCTGCGTGAGACATGAACACACTGGTATGTTCCGCGGTCCATTACTTGAACCGTCCGCACAAAGTAGAGGGTACTTGGTGGATCATACATGTCAGATCATTGTTCAGTGAGGGCCCGCTGCACATACCCTACGTTATTACTTCCGTTGCGACGATATCCCGCTTCGCATCCCTCGGTCCATCGCAGTCCCCCTCCCCGAAGAACCCCTCGTAATCGTCATCGAACCACTCGACCGCCCACTGCTGTCACGAAACTGAAATCCACTACCCGTCGCTTGACCCGAACCAACACTTCTTCCACTGGAATCACGGTATCGAAGACTTCCTCCCGTCTCCCGCGAACTACCCAACGTTCGACCCGACGATTCACGTAACGTACTCCCACCCCCATTGCCCAACTGCTGCGAAGTCCCCACCGTCCTCCCACTCGCATCGCGGAATGTAATATCCCCGCCACGCACACTCGCCGTACCAGTAACCCGACCACTCGAATCCCGAAACGTCACCCGATCACCCGTCCGTACCGCAGATCCCGTTGACCGACCAGA
The DNA here is from genome assembly GCA_044344575.1 of Pirellula sp. Lineage (GTDB taxonomy): Bacteria > Planctomycetota > Planctomycetia > Pirellulales > Pirellulaceae > JBKCUI01. The sequence continues at coordinate 6,592 of JBIJCS010000132.1, forward strand.
ACTGTCCCGAAAATCAGACCGACTCCCCCCACTCCTTGTCGCAGTCTCCCACTTCGATAACGGAACCCCTCCCCGCCCAGTTACCTGTGCGTTTGACTCCGATGTAAGCAGCATCGCGACCAATCCAAACACCAATACGCTAGAACCACAAAAACACAAGCCTAACCGAAGTCCACCACAAATGACACGTAACTTGTTCATCGCAACCAACTCCTGTTTTCGCAATTCCCGAGACTTGCTTCTTTTTCCTCGACAGATCCAAAGCGCCAATGCCCCCACCCAGCGAATATTCTCTCCCACCGAACCGGCCAATTCAACCCCACCACCGAGGTCAACAACCCGCGAGAACTAAATATAAGAAAAGAGCCCGGAAATTCCGGGCTCTTTTAGTGGGCTTTCACTGAAAAACGTTGTTGCCGCTGCGACTAAGGTCGCGGTGCAGCCACACCGAGTTGCTCTTCTTCTTCCTGCGGGATGATGATCCGCGGCGTCACCGTGAACATCAAAGTCTCCGTATCGCGACCAATCGCATTGTTCTTGAACAACCGGTTGATGTAAGGAATCTTCGAGAGAATCGGCGTTCCCTTCTCAATTCGCTCTTCCGACAACCGCTTGATACCACCCATCAGGATCGTACCACCGTCTGGAACCGTCACCGTCGTGCTAACACTCGTTTGCGAGAACGATGGCTGCTGAACGGTAATACCTTCAACAATTTCCTCTTCGTTGTTGCGTCCGCTCGTTGGCAATCCGTTCGATGGATTCAAGATGCTTGTACCCGTCTTGGTGCTCTTACGTCCTTGGAACGTAAACTCACGATCGGTCGAACCTAACCGGGTGAACTGTGGCAACATGGTCAATCGCACAAATCGCTTGTCAGTCGAAACAACCGGTTGCACATTCATCTGCGTTCCTTCGCTCAACACCACGATGATCGGGCGTTGACCGACGGCAAAGTCACCGACAACGGGAGCATATCCGAGCACGAACGGCCGAGTCGTCGTGTCGTTGATCGTTCCGATCTGACCGTCAAACATCGTGACCTTCGGTGCTTGCAACACATTCGAACGCTTGTTCCCTTGTGCCGCTTGAAGGAACAAGAACATTTCGATATCGCTCAAGATCGCGACACCAATCGTGCTACCTGCCCCAGGATCAAATCCACCAAAGCTCGGTACCGTGGTACCAAAGCTACCTTGGCTCAATCGAATATCAAAGTCCGCCGTCGGGATCAGAGAATTCGGATCTGTACTACCCGGATCACTTTGCAAACCGATCGCAATCGAAGGTCCAGAGTCTTCTCGTGGGAAGCGGTTGTTGGTGTTATCATCCAATTGCATCTGGAAGTTCACACCCATCTTCTCAAAGAAGCTATCGGACAACTTGATAAAGCGAACCTCAATGGTCACTTGCAAGTTCTGCAACGAGCGGAGACTCTTGAGCAAATCTGCGATCTGCTCGTGCGTCTCTTGCGGAGCATTGACAATCAAACTCAGGTTTTGACGGAAGGGACTCATCGTTGCAGTACCACCTGCATTGAGCCAAACATCCGGCGAAATGGTCGTCTCGATCAATTGCATCAACTCCGAGAAGTTCGCCATCGACGCACCACCAAGCACATTGCCGGGACTGTTCGGATTCATCGGATCTCCTCCGAGCATCGACATCCCCCCGTTCATCGTACTCGCACCAGGCGACATTCCTGCGAACTGGGCAAGCACGTTGGTGTTAGGATCAATGCTGGCCAACTTCGAATTCCGAAGCGACATCGCATCCTGTTCCTGAACATTCACCGCTACAAAACTGTCCTGTGCTTGGTAAGCAGCTTGCAAAGCTCCACCCATGCCGGTGTTGTTGTCGGTGATGAAGTTCGGAATCGGAATCACCAAATCCTTCACCGAATATGTACGGCTGTACATCTCTTGTTGCATAAACCGACGACTCTGAATCTTGACCACTTCGTTCTTGATCACATAAGTCAAGTTCATCGGCTCGAGGATGTTCTTCAACACATTCTTGAGCTTGATCCGATTTCCGCGAAGATCCAAAGAAATCGGTTGATCCGATCGTAGACCTTCCTCCGAAATCGATGGCTCATCGATCAAGATGATCAAACCGGTCATCTCAGAAATGGTCTTCAAAGCATCCCCTAAAGGCCGGTTCTCGAACGAAGCCGAAAAGGGCTCTTCCAACAGTTCGAGAATCTGTCGCTCGGACGGTTGCAACTTCAACGAGTCGTCACTGTACTTCTCGCGAATCTTCTTTAGGTCATACCATTCCTTCACAGATGGAAACTGCAAAGGCTTTTCATCGGTCAAGTATGTGGCCGATGCACGCTCCGCGTCCGTAAAGCTATTGACGAGAGCTGCCTCCTTCATCCCCTGGATTTCCCGCTGCTCAGCGACACGTCGCTCGATTACCGATCGACCTCGCATCATCACTGCGATTTCCGAGTTCGGCTTGATCTCTTCCACCTTGCGTGCAATCACTTCGGCTTCCGCGAAACGCTGATCATCCATCAGTTCATTGTACTGATCTACCAATGTTTGGATCTGAGCGTCTTCTTTCGTCCGGGTCGAATCCTCCAACGCGATGCGATCCTCGATCTGCTTGTTACGCTGATCCAACTCAATCGATGAGCGATTCGTGTCCATCCACGATTCGACGTTGTTGATCACCCGGTCAACCATCGCCAACATCTGCTTGCGATAGGCACCGTCGACATCCGATTGCGATACGCGTGTTCGAAGCGCCTTTAATCGGTCCATCGCTTCGTAAGGCTGATCGTTTACCAATCGTTCCGCATCGGCAATTTCACCAGAGACTTCTGCAAACAATCGCTGCTTTCTCTGCACTGCTTCCCGATTCTCATTCGGAATCGCTGACACAGCTTCAGGCTCTACTCGCGTCTGAAGATAAGCCAATTTATCCTTGAGCTGAACGCGTGTATTCGCATCAAGCTCTTCTTTCTTCTTCCACGCATTCGTGAACGATCGCAAAGCTCCGTCGCGATCCCCCGCGGTCAAAGCTTCCACACCTCGCTCGTACCACTGAGCACCACCCAAGTCCTCAACAGGAGCAACACCAGGCGTTTGACTGCTGCTAGCCATCGCAACGCTCGACGCGTCTTGCTTAGGCTGATACACTCCCGATTGAACTCCAGTACCCTTATCCGAGATCCCACCCGCCGTGGCAACCCCGCCAGTGGCTGCAAATGACTTAGGATCCATTCCCCGAAGTCGCATCGTTCGCTCGATGTCCATCGCGACTTCACGAGGCTTAAGCTGGCCACCGGAGAACTCTCCGT
>JBIJCS010000624.1:0-2671 GCA_044344575.1 Pirellula sp.
CCCGACCGGATTCGGATCCGGTTTCTCGCATTTTGCCGACACTGGCGTATTCCAAGAAGTCGCGATAAGCGTTTACGCCTCGGCTCTTGTCGGGACCTGCATGGATATCGCTCGGTAACAACGATGAGAATACTTCCATCCGTTTCCTCGCTCGTGTTACCATCACGTTCAGTCGCCTCCAACCCATTTGTGAGTTGATCGGCCCGAATCTCTGGAATACTTTTCCACTGGTAGGATCTCGACCATACGTGTAGGAAATAAAAATGACATCTCGCTCGTCACCTTGAATGTTCTCGAGATTCTTGACGAAAAACCCGTCCTCTCCTTCTCGCATCTGCGCGTAAAGTGTCGCAAACTCTGGGTCCGTTGCACATGCCTTGTTGACGAGTGTATCGATTAATTCCGATTGCTTCTGATTGAAGGCCGCGACTCCAAGCGATTCGCCTGTCCGTTGTTTCGCATGCTCGATGATCCGTTCGACGATCCTCTCAGCTTCACGCAGATTCTCACCTTTGACACAAGTGGCCTCTTGTACGTGATGGTAAACGATTCCCAAACCTCCCAAGGTGTCACTAGGTGAAGGAAACACTACAAGGTCTTCATCGTAGAACTTCACATTGGAGAATTGGATCAAATTCTCATGTTGGCTACGGTAATGCCATCGCAATCGGCGATACGGTTGGAAGGATCGTTGCGCTACTTCCAAAACAGACTCCGCATTATCGAGTTGTGTCGCATCCTCATCGTCGATTTCATCGTCCGCTTGATCGAAGAAACTCGTCGGCGGTAGCTGCTTTGGATCACCAACCACCACCAATTGCTTGGCTCTTAAAATTGCTCCAATGGCGTCTTCGGGTTTGATCTGGGACGCTTCGTCCATGATCACCATATCGAATTCGATGGTGGATGCGGGTAAGTAACGTGCGAGCGACAAAGGACTCATCAAAAAACAAGGCTTGAGGGCCTGCACTGCCCTGCCCGCCCGAGTCATTAAATCTCGGGTCTTGCAGTGCCTGCTCTTTTTTCCTATCTCGTGGCGAATCAGACCCATCTCGGTGTATTCTCCGACTCGTCCTTTGCTATTTCCCTCAGGCGCCTGTCGCTGGCTGACTCGTTTCGCGATCTCAAGTTGTTTACTTTCGATCCGCATTCGGTCCAATCGTTGGAAGTTCGAGCGAATATCGTTCATCTCCGTGGTTGTGAAATGAAAACCGATCTCGTTGGATTGGAGTTCGAGTTCAGCCAGGCGATGAAAAATCGCTAACTGGTACGCGTCGCTCAATAGACTTTCGTCGATTTGATCCGTGGCAGCTGCCATAGCGAAATCGCTGACACCTGCACGATTGCATCGCTCCATGGTACGGCAAAATGCTAACCAAGCCGGCAGCCGCGCGGATTCCTTTTTGAGCTTCTCGACTTCTTCCGCTAAAGCCACTTTTGGTGTTCCATTCGAGTCCCGAAACCTCATCCAGGTCACATCCACATCTGCCGTACCGGTTATTTGTTTTCGTGCCGATTGCCAGTCTTGCTCGGCTTGCTCGAACTCCTTCACGGTTTTTAAAACCGAAGCGCAAACCGCTTCGCTGCTCGAGTGGTCGATGGCGGCGAAGAAGTGTTCGGGGAGTCCCGCTTTTTGTAAGGATTTCATCCATTCAAAGAGCTTTCGGAAGTCGGTCGACCCTGCTTGGGCTTCACGCAATAAGGAAATTGCATCGGGATTCCCAAGTTGCACCGTGCGTTGAATTTCCGAGTTGGTTTGCTGAAGTTTTTTAGCGGCCGTGACACATGCAAGCAGATCTCGGAGTTTGGCACAATTTCCTTGTTGGAGCACGACAGAGGTTTCATCGATCTCTTTGAGTGACTGTTTCCAACGCGCTACCTGGTTGGTTAGTTCCATCAGGCGAATCGAACGATGCCATTTCTCACCGTTGATGCCGATGGCCATCTGTTTAGCGCAAGGCCCAAAACACTCTGTATCAAGTGCTTGGATGGTTTGCTTGAGGTCCCGGATGGGGAATGTTTGAACAAGCTCGTCGCGGGTCGCGAGCAATTCATTAGCGCGTCGATGATCGATCCCCATCTTTTTGGCGGTTGCAACCCAGTCCGAGAGCGTGGTGATGCTGTTCCAATCGGTTTCCAGTCCTTGAAAGGAGTTTTCCAGAAGTTTTTTCAGCGCCGGATGATTTTCAAAGGAGCTGCGGTCTTTCTCGAAAGTGTAAAGCGATTCAAGCGTAGACAAGATTTTCGCGTAGGGCATCCCTTTGGGGAACGTGGCGAATTGACGAAGCTCCTTCATGACCGACCGGTAGTCGCCGGATAACCATCGGAACCAAGAGTTACCGTGGGTTCGGAATTGTTTGATAAGAAACAGCAGACGCTCCGGATCGGGAGCGGAGGGAAGATGAAAGCAGTCGCGGATGGTGTCGCGTCGTTTGATCAGTTCTTCGCTTTTACTCTTCGCGTCGGCGAGAAGTTTACGCGTCGCATCGGAGAACCAGTCGCTGGCTAAGGCTCGGGTCCCTTGGACCGCTGAGTGTTGAGACAGATGCACTGCGCTTAGGGTGCGTTCAAGGTCGTCCAAATGGAGGGGTTCGGGAAAGCCAAAGGATTTCAGTCGGGTGGTGGTTTCGAATAGTTTTCCAACCAGAATTTCGAGTTGGTTGACCCACGA
>JBIJCS010000133.1:0-9880 GCA_044344575.1 Pirellula sp.
CTGCAGTGGAGTTGACTGGTGTAAGCGAGGGGCGATGTTGCTATGTGGTGGGGGAAAGTTATCCGATCTTATTCTCGATATGTTTTGCAAGTTAGGCAGAGCGGAGGGGAATCGGTTGGTGTTGGTGCCCACAGCATCGCCTCGGTCGGATGAAGAGGATTATTCGCCTTGGTTAGAGGTATGGCGAGGTAAGGGATGGGGCGAGGTGCAGGTGGTGCATGCCAAGTCTCGGCAGGAAGCGATGCGAGAGGGGTTCGGAAGGGAGTTGGAGGGGGCGACAGCGGTATGGATAGGTGGAGGGGATCAGAGTCGGTTAGTGGAGCGATATCTGGGGACAGCTTTTTTGGAGCGATGGAAGGACTGGTGGCAGGGAGGTGGGGTGGTAGGCGGTACGAGTGCTGGGGCGGCGGTGATGTCGCGTCGCATGATATCGGGTGGCGAAGTTGAGCCGGAGATTAGGGAGGGATTTGGATGGTTGCCTGAAGTGATTATTGATCAGCATTTCAGCGAGAAAAACCGATTAGAGCGGCTCAAGCGAGCGGTATTGAAGCATCCGCAGTTGGTAGGAGTTGGCATCGATGAGAGAACAGGTTGGCTTATTGAAGGGGATGGGACATCCGTGATAGGCGAGGGGAAAGTGCATGAGGTACGAACCCCTAGCAGCTAGGCGACACCCGTTGTCCAATCGATCGCATCCAAAGACTCGGTAACCCAAACTCCGTCTACCTTGTGCCCTGCAAGGTACTGACTTGGCAAAGGAAGGTTGTTCGGTCGGACGCAAGCAACCACTTGTAAACCCGCTTCCCTCGCCGCTTGGATTTCCGCGAAGACGTCAGTAAAAAATACGATCTGCTCAGGGGTGACACCGATGTCCTGCGCAATGGCGAGATAGCTGGAAGCCTCTTTTTTGGATCCACTTGTTGTATCGTAGTGACCGCGGAAATAGTCGGTTAAGTCTCCTTGGATCGTATGCCCAAAAAACAGCTTCTGCGCCAAGATACTGCCAGAGGAATAGATCCGCATATCGACGCCAGCGCGTCGCCAACGTTCAAACGCCGGCACGACGTCTTCAAATACCTCCGCACGCAATTTCCCAGACCGAAACCCGGCTTCCCATACTACTCCCTGCAAAGCCTTCAACCCAGTGGTCTTGCTGTCGCTATCCATGAATCGGTGCACTAATTCGGTAACCGATTCGATCGCTGCACTTGAAGCCAAGCCCGCCGAGCGCCAAGGAGCTTGGGCCGCCGAGAATCCACCATCGACAGCCAAGCTATCGAGAATTGGATTCAAGGAAGGTTCTCCCCAATGGGCATGCAAGTAAGCTTGGACGTGCTCCCGTATGTAGGGGAACATCACATCGTAGACGAACCGAATGTCGGCTAAGGTTCCTTCGATATCCAACAAGGCACAGCGACCGGTCAAAGACGGGATCGTAGATGGCATGTGCAAGCTGCTCCTAGGGGACTACGACGGGATAATTGGTTCGGGGCGTGGAGTTGAACCACGAACATCCCGAGGACCAAAACACATCGGGCTGTACTCTCCGTGTACCCCTTGGTCTACGTAGTGTGGCGTCCAACCTGAGACATCTTCGAAGAACCGGATACATCGAATCCGCCGATCGTCGCAAAGGTTAAACCAGTGCTTCATGCCGCAAGGGACATTGATCATGTCGCCACTCTCGACCGTCACACTGAAGACCGGGCCACCCTCGGGATGCAAATGGAACACCCCTTTGCCTTCAACCGTAAATCGGACTTCGTCCTCCGAATGGGTATGCTCCTTGTTGAATTTCTCAAGCATCGCATCGAGGTTCGGAGTTTGTGGGTGCACATTGATCACATCAGCCGTAACAAAGCCACCCGCCTCTTTGACCTTCTGAATCTCTGGAGCATATTCGTGGAGGATATCAGCGTCGCTCGCAGTCGGTGTTAGACGCCCAGCGACCTGCCAATGTTCGTACCAAATTCCGAAGGGCTTCAAAAACGCTGAAATCTCTTGTGCGTCGGTTAACTGACGATTCTGGCTTGGGATATGTACGGTGGCCATAAAGCAACGGCTCCTGAGGGGAGGAAAAATTGGGATCGAACACGCTTCCACAGCGTTTCACTATGGTAGCCCACCTGCGTGATTCCATCAAAGCTACCGAGACAGGAGGTTTGGAAGCCCAAAAATATTTCCCGTTTTTTTCGGAATTCTTTCGGGAGTGACCAGAGGTGTCACGGCCTTTGCGATTCTAAGGACATGGAGGTTGCGAGCAGTTCAAAACGAGGAACAGCTCAAGACCATTGCAGAACAGGTTCGCAAAGCGTTCGCCAGCGTAGGGCAGGCGGAGGCAATGTGCGAAGGAACCCTGTGAATGAATAAGGAGTAAGAAAATGTCAGCCATCGCCTTCGAATCCAGCCAAGTTTCAACCGGCAAATTCGTTCAGCAAATGTTCGACTGGGATACTCCCTCTGTCGCGCCCGCTGTTGTTACAGCAAGCCGACCGGTGGCGAATCCGCCTCGTCAACAGGCCCCGGCAGCTCGACGGGGACGATGCGAACACGTCGGTTCCGTAATGGGTGCCGTATTGTCCAAGTACGGTTTGAGCGTTGATGATCTGCTGCACGCGATCGAACAGCAGCAGCGTGAACTCGCCAACTAGACGCTGGAACGATGGATGTGATCATTTCGGAACGTGCTCAAAGTGGCTACTATGGCTCATGTAGCATCCCGATCACTTCCCAATCACTTCTGTTCAGCGATGATTCCCTCAATCCAGAAGAATATCCTATGAGTTTGGTGGAATTATTCACCGATTCTCCCCGTAGTGGACGGAAAAACCACTTCCGCGAATTTCCTATCGAATTTACGATAATTCCCTTGGATTTCGCAAGCTCGCTGTGTGGAACTCCCGGGGGCCCGGAGTGGATATTGAACGAACGCAAGACGAATTGACCGGAGAGCTCGATCGAGTGCTCGGATACCTGAATTTCTCGTCGGGAAAACCTGATGCGAAGTTCCTTGCGGCAATGAATCGTCTCTACGCAAAATCCATCGAAGGAGGGAACGCTAACAGCCGCGTTACGCCCCCTCGCAATGGCCGTAACTCCAAACGATGGAAAGCCTCCCCGTACGCTGGACTGCCAGCTTGGGTTACCATCGAACAGTGGCTCTCCGACCGTCTCGACGAACTGCAACGTACCAACTCGATCTACGCGGAGTGTGAGCAAGCTCGCCAGGGGATCGAATTGGTTTGGAAATCCCTGCTTCCCGATTACTTGGACTTCCATAGCGATTTGCTTTTTCATCAGGAGCCCGAGGGGATATTCAATGGATTGTTCCTAGGGCGAGCAATCGAAGCGGTCCTGCGCCAGGGCGGCCCCTGGTATGAAGCCCAACGCATCGTCCCTCTGGCGATCGATCATCTAAATGATTACGTCGGTTACCGCCCCGTGGCAACTCTCGAGGGCCACGCCCTCGAACCCTATCCCCATGAATGGCTGGGTGCTCTGCCACTGTACATCCGAGATGTCGGTGTAGCTTACGGCCCCTACCAAGATTTGATTTCCAAAGCCCATCAAATTCTGCTTGAAACCCCACCAGCAATTTTACGGGAAGCCCAATTTGATCCGGAGCTGCTCGATGAAATCGCTCTCGATCCTCGCGCTTACGATTTTGATCACCCCGTCAACAAACGCCCCAATTATTACTTCGGCCAATGGGACCCAAATCGCATCGACTCCAAAGGGTATTACCGTCGATTTATCTTGCAGCAAGTCACCATTGATGCCTTGATGATCCGGGTAAACCAAGGACTGGCAGGTTCTCAGGAAACGCCTCAAGAAGAACTTGTTACCGAAGCCGCGGCGGTGCTTGCGGGCACCATGCTCATGGCTTCGGGTATCTCGGGTGCTAGCCCCACTTCCATTGCGTCTACGACTCGTCTCGCGGATCTGATGAGTTCCATCGCGCAATACCGCGATGCCTTCTACAACGCGTTTCTCAACCAGTTGGCGGAAGGCCCACATCGTGAGCGGCTTTTGGCCGAAGCCCAGATTCGACGCCAGCCCCTGGGTGGGGCTCGGCAAGAACTCAATACGGCACTAGGACGATTGCGAGCGGCCCAAGTCGAGAGAATCCAAGTCGCTCGGATCTTCGCGAGGATGGGGAGTGCCAAAGCTGCAAAAGAAGAATCGGATGACGTTCAAGTCCCATCCGCGAGAATCTTGTGCCGCATCGATTGCCTCCTGACTACTGGAAACCAGTTGCTCCGTCGCGGGGAGATCCAAAAAGCAGCCGCCATCCCTGACCAAATCGAAAACCTCATCGATCGTGGCATCGCCTGCGGCGCACTCGTCGACCCTTGGAATATTCTCGGGTTTGCCGGAAACTTTAATCGCTTCGTCGGTTCCGATGCCACGGTGATGGATGAACGTGTCCATGAATTGGTTCAAATCATGGAACAAACCTTCGGCCTGCTCTCGAAAATCTGGAGAGAAGCAGCAGCGATGGACGAGGAAACGCTCTGCGAAGAAACCGCAGCACGCTTCGAACGGATGGTAAAGTGGTGGCGAAAATACGCTGCACACGAAGTCAGCGATGTCCATGCAACAGACCCAAAAACAACTCTTGAGTCCGCTGAACTCGTCGCGCGGGCTCTGCGTCTCTGGCATCGCGGCGGAGCTGCCGCCGGCGACCTGAAATTCTGGTCTCCGCACGCTTCGATGTTCGACTCCCCGAAAGCCTACGCGCTAGTCATCGAAGCCCTGCTTGACCGAAATGATTTCGTCGGTGCGAAAGCGCTATTAATTCACTGGCTCTACCAATCCAACCGTGTCGGTCTGACAAGCGGTTCGATCACCTACTCCGATCTCGCTAGAAGGTGGGTCGAACGAATGCTCGCTCCCGAACAAATCAACCATCGACCCGCCCAAGCAACTTGGGATCTAATCGAAAACTTCTTTGATCTGCTCCAAGCGAACGCGGAAGACTACTGGCAATCACCCGTTTTCCAACTCGAGAAGAAAAATCGCGGTGGTTCCGGCCGTAAACGCCCCAGAAACTCAGACACAAACGATCTGACCGAGATTGATCGCGATAGTTTGCAACACGACAGTTTGGAAGTCGACGAAGAATACTCGCGATACGAAGCTGCCTACCAAGACGTCAGCTATGTTGACTCTACCAATGATGGACACGATGGTCCCGTTTATGAATACGATGACGGGAGCGACGAATCTTTTATCGAAGAATCCAAACGTATCGGCGAACACTTGCTATTCCTCAGCGGCTTGGCTCACATGTGGAAACAGGTGGCACAAGGAATCGGTGTTCTGAAATCCACCCGCGTTCCAATCACAGGAAAGGACAGCGATACAAAAACGAATAGTGAAGCATCGAACCATCCTTGGACACATCAGGCCGATGTCGCATTAGACGGGTGGGTCAAAAGCTGCCTCTCTCAACGCACTGGCCTAGCCCAGCTCCTTGATCAAGTCCATGCGTTTACGATCGCTCGCGGTGGAACCGATACCGATTCCATGACACGCTACGATAGCCAACGCGTGGCCAAAGAATCGTTGCTTGAGCGGATCCTGATGACCGCCGTGGAAATGTCCGATGCAAGCCGACTATTACTTGCCACCCAAGCCAGCGGACAACGTACTGCGACTTCGGGATCCAGTGACGAACAAGTCGCTATGGAACTCTATGCTGGGTTGATAGCAGGCAGTCGCGAACAGGTACTTGAAGCGTTCCCTCGCTACATCCAAGCCATTTTGCCTCAGCCGCTTCTTTATGTTTCTCTTGCACGGGGTGGAAAACCGCGCGATATCCTCAGTGCGCGTGCAAGACGCCGGACGCTATCTCACCTCCTGACATGGTTGCCGCGTCAAGGCTTCTATCATGGCGCATGCCAGCTGATTGCAGCCGCACGCCACATGGAAATGCATAACCATGTAGGACATGGTGCGGTGACCGAATTCGATGACCTGTTTCAAAACGCCTTCAAGTCGATGGTGAGGGCGTTGATCCGAAACGCTTACCAGTGGTCTGGCTTCGATCCACAATCCCCAAAAAACAACTCGAAGCGGCGTACGAAACGAGTGCGCGAGTATGAGTCCAACGAACGACCGCAATGCCCAGAAGACTTTCACACGCTGGAACTCGACGCGCTCGTCGATCTGAACCTTCCCGAACCTGACCCAGAAATCCTCGTCCCATTACTTGAACAACTCACGGAACGATTATTGGGACACTGGCTCAGCCATTCCCGCACCCTACGATTGAGCGTCCTCGAAACCGTCGATCACCCCAAACGCTGGCAGAATCTCTCCGAATTCATCCAACGCTACGGTAAAGGTCTCTTCACACAAGGTTTCCTGCGACTCGCGCATGTGCGTGCAATCCTGCACCAAGGCGTCGGAAACTGGCTAAAGTCCGCGATGGAAAACCAAGACAGCCAAGAGATCCAGCCGCTACTCGAGGCCATCGAGTCGGGTGAACTGCAGGTCGAACAAGCCGAACAATGGCTTGCCGTTGTCTTCGAAGCCATCATCGACCACTACGCGGAATACAAAGACTACAACAGCACTACGACCCAAAGCGATCGCGGGGAAATGCTCTATATGTTCCTCGATTTCCTCAGACTTCGCGTCCGTTACGACCGCGTCTGCTGGAATTTCAAACCCGTCTTTTGGGCCCACGAAGTCCTCGTGCATGCTGGCTGCCAGCAATCCGCAAATCAATGGCGACGCGCTCTTTCCGAACGCGTTGCCAAAGAAGCAGAAGCCTACATGGAGAAACTAAAACAACTCCAGGATGCTTACGCGATGAAAATGCCGTCCGTCGCCGATCGACTCAACGAACGTTTCCTCAAACCAATGACCATCGACCGCATGCGAGCCTTGATCCGACCCGCCATGCGTCAACTTCGAGGCAATAACTCTGAACATTCCAGAGCCTTTGAGCTACTCGTCCAGGAAGCTCATTTGATGATGCGAGAACCCACCGGTGTTGGTCTCGATGTCCCACCCTGGCTTGTCGTCCTCGATGAAGAAGTCGACCGGGTCCTCGATCAAGAAAACAGTACTCACCCCCTGATACGCTTAGAGCAAACCGTTCCCCCCTGCAACGTCACGCTGGAACACGTTCAAGAAGAACTCAGAAAAGCGCAAGACGACGTGCCGACCCTGCCGGGCCCCCCGGCAACGTAACGCAACGCGCATTTCTTACCAAGAGTTCTAGCAAGGGTTCTAGCAAGGGTTCTAGCAACGAACAATCTGACCTGATTACTGCAGGCACAGTGGGATTACTGCAGGCACAGTGGGATTACTGCAGGCACAGTGGGATTACTGCAGGCGCAGCGAGATTACTGCAGCTTTCTCCACGACTTCTCGAACGTCAAGAACTTGTCCCGATCCTCGCGAGCTTCCAGTCCCAAAGCCTTCACCCCCCAATACTCCGTTAGCTTCGTTAAGTAATCGTTCACTCCCTTCTCGTCCCCCCGCTCGCCACTCTGCATCAAGAAAAACTTAAACGCCTCCAACGATTGAAATCCCTTCTCTTGAGCTTCTTGAAAGGATTTCAGTGCCGCGCCTAAATTCCCTTGTTCTAATGCCATCCGGGCACGCAGATCCAGCATCAATGGATCCTCTGTCGCGGAGTATACTTCATCGATCGCATCTGCAATCCTACCGCGAGTAACCAACGAAGTGTTTCCCTCACCCGCTGCCATCCAAGCTTGAATCAATGCGATCGAATTATTCGAAAGCACCACTTGCGATTCATCTGCAGAATCGCCACCCTCTTGCTTCAATACCCATTTTCCATCGTCGACTTGTAGCGACATTTGCTCCCGACAAAACGAGTGGATTGAGCGATCCGTTTGCCAATCGATCAGATTGATCAATGCTGGACTATTCGCTCCGTGGGAAAATACCAAGACCGCATAGCCATACAACTTGCTCGCATAAAAATCCTTCACCTTGATCCCGCGTTTGAGACTCGCTTCTATATTCAGAGACTTCGTGTTGAAGATCCCTTTGTACTTCTCGGTGAAATCATCGAAGTTGATCAATCCCGCGATCTGCGAAAGCACTTGCTCGGAGGATACCAACTCCGCCGGAGTCTTCTCTTCCCGGTAATAACGTACCAAGATTGCTGTCTCATCACTCGCGACCGAGTACCCTATGATCCGCCAATCGTGGTAACCCAACGCAATCGCTTGCGAATTGTCAAAGAAGTCCTTCATCATAATCGTGATGAGTTTTCGCTGACCAACCGCTTTGCTGTCTTCCGCCTTCGTGTTGTCCACCGCCTCTTTACCGTACTGAACGATGTTCGCAACCTGCTTGGTTGTAAAGATCTTGATCATGTCGTTGTACTGCGACTGTTTGGCTAACTCGATAAAGTTCTCAGCGATTTTCAAAGAAGCTCTCGCACTCTTCTGCTCCGAAGGGAACTTCGACCAACCGTTGAAATCTTGCCAAGCAATTCTTGGCTCGCGTACCTTGGGTTTCTCATCGCCCTTTTTCTTCGCGACTGCTACAGGGATCTTGAGTTTGCGAACGATGCTCAACTGGTCGAGTCCCAGGACAGCCCCAACCATCAAACCCGTCGAAAGAAATGTCGATAACGCGACGATAGGCCAACCAGGTTCAAAAAATGGCAGCGGAATGAAATTCAGAAACGAAAACCTTCGTCCCCTCGCTCCCAGCTTCTGCGTCCCACCCTGATAATCTGAAGGGTCAAGCGATAAATCATCATCGTCTTCGGCGAGGTCCTCGTCAAACTCATCGGAGGCACTCGATGGCTTCGAGGCACTCGATGGCTTCGACGGATCCAAACGAACGACATACCCACAATTTGGACATGTCACCCCACGAGTCGATAACTCGCGTATTTCGGCTCGCACCTGCGAACCGCAACCGCATATGATGTTTCGTTGCATAATAAGAGTTCAGTCGCACCCAAGGCACTGGCTGGAAAAGCCCGACCAATCAACAAAGAACACTACCTTTGCAGTGCCCTACTCAGCGATACAACCGCTCAAAGCCCGCCAATCCGGACAACCCGGTTAAACGGACCTTGCTCAAGTTGAACGATGACGGGGTTCGTCAGACACATGCAGAAAACAGGCATTCCGAAAGAATGGCGCAAAACGGTTCAATAGCAAGCCATTCCCGGAAGGTTCGTTGAGTGTTTTTTCTAGGCTGAACACCAACTACGACAAGATGTCATGCATTGACCTTCGCCAGCGCGGATTTCGCCGTCGCTACACACTTGCGAATGTCTTCAATCGGATCCTTCGGATTCTCTTCATACTCTAAAGAAAGCGCTCCATCCGAAGGAAACTTTGCTTGTACCAATGCATCAAAAACGGCTCCACAATCCAGATGGCCTTGCCCAAGCAACACACCGCGAGTGTTTTCCTTCATCTCGGCAAAGTCCTTCAAGTGAATCCCGTACAGGCGGCCTGCTAGAGCACGAATCACATCCACCGGCTTTTCGCCAGAGCGAATGAAGTGCCCGAGATCAGCGCAAGCTCCAATGCGAGCGTCGCGCCCTTCGATCGCTCGCAATACATCCACCACCTTGTTGAACCGATCCGACGGTCCATGATTGTGAATTGCGATCCGTATATCAAACTCTTTGACCAACTCGTCGAGGCTGTCCATCGAATCGGGTGTGGGTGCCGCCGAAATATTCTTAATCCCCGCCTTCTTTGCAAACTCAAATACCTTGCGATTCGCCGCACCATCCTTGGTGAAACCATTCACCCCGTGCGCAGAGATCGTTAACCCAAGTCCGCGAACCTTCTCAACCATCGAACGAATCTGCTCGTCCGTCGCATTCAATGGAAACATGCCACTGAAAAACTCAACCGCCGCG
>JBIJCS010000625.1:0-2668 GCA_044344575.1 Pirellula sp.
GATTTGTTTCCAAATATCGCGAAGCATGCTGATAAGCTGGCTGTGGTTCGCTCGATGACGTCGAAGTTCCCCGAGCATACTTCTGCGAATTATTTCCTGCACACCGGCCATGGTCTGCAAGGCCGGCCCAGTATGGGTGCGTGGATCACTTACGGGTTGGGTTCTGAATGCCAAGACCTACCTGGCTTTATCATTCTCAACGGAGGTTTGATTCCTCCAGGTGGATTAGATTGTTTCGGAAGTGGATTTCTGCCGGCAACATTCCAAGGCTCCGTACTGCGACCTTCGGGCAATAGCTTGGCCAACGTACGTCCTTTGGAACCGACCCAGGAATTGCAGAAGCACAAGCTGGAATTGCTTCGTCAACTTGATCGCCAGACCATTGATCGTTTTGGCGAAAACGATGCTGTTGAATCTGCGATTGCAAATTACGAGTTGGCGTTCAAGATGCAGGGTGCCGTTCCCGAGGTCTGCGATGTGTCTCAAGAGACAGCGCAGACGCAAGCCATGTACGGTTTGGATCACGAATACGGGCCTACCAAGATTTTTGCTCGCGAGTGTTTGATGGCGCGGCGCTTGGTTGAGCGCGGTGTACGCTTCATTCAACTGACCTGTCCGAGTTGCGGACATGACCGTTGGGATCAACACGCGAACTTAAAAGCGGGTCACACGCAAAATGCACTCGCTGTTGATCAGCCTATCTCCGCGTTGCTATCCGATCTGAAAGATCGTGGACTGCTCGATTCTACATTGGTCGTCTGGGCAGGTGAATTCGGTCGCACCCCCTTTGCCCAAGGCGCAGATGGGCGAGACCATAATCCATTCGGATTCTCTATTTGGATGGCTGGTGGTGGTGTGCGAGGTGGTACGGTTTACGGTGCTACCGACGAATGGGGATACAAAGCGGTCGAAAACAAATGCGAAATGCATGACTTGCACGCGACAATGCTCTACTGCTTGGGACTCGACCATACCCGTTCGACCTTCCGATTTAGCGGACGTGACATGCGGCTGACCGATGTACACGGGCGCGTCATCTTCGATATCTTGACGTAAACGTTCATGGGGGCGAGGAAAGATCATGCGTCACCCACGAGGTCTACATCGTTTCTCCTTAGGAGGCTTGTGCTGTGTCGCGATTGCTTACTGCTTGCGTGTGGATTTGTAGTTGCATCCTTGGATTGCAAATACCGCAATCGCTCGATGCTGCCGATGCAAATTTGGTCACACCGAACGCGAATCGTGCGAACGCACAAAATGCTGTTGCAACGTCCAAACCTAACATTGTCTTGATCTTTGCAGATGATCTCGGCTATGGAGATTTGGGATGTTACGGCGAAAAGCGGTGGAAGACCCCTGCGTTGGATTCGATCGCTACCAATGGCGTTCGCTTTACTGACTTCCACTCCTCGCAACCAGTCTGTTCTGCATCCCGTGCTAGTTTGCTGACCGGTTGTTACGCAAATCGGATCGGCATTCACGGTGCGTTGTATCACGGTAGCAAAAACGGCATCCATGCGGACGAAGTTCTTCTGTCGGAGCTGCTTCGAGACCAAGGGTACAAGACCTGTGCCGTCGGCAAATGGCACTTGGGCCATCACGAGCAATTCCTACCATTGCAACATGGGTTCGATCGTTACCTTGGACTACCGTATTCCAATGACATGTGGCCGCATGGCAAAGTGGTCAAGCCTGGGACTTTTGTTGAACTACCACTGATACGTGACAACACGATCATTGATGCCGACGTGGATGGTAAGGATCAAACGAAGCTCACACAGCAGTACAGTGACTTTGCTGTCGAATTTATCGAAGAGTCGAAACAAGCCCCTTTCTTTTTGTACTTTGCGCATACATTCCCACACGTGCCTTTGTATGCGGGAGATGAGCATGCGGGGAAATCGAACGCTGGGATTTATGGGGATGTACTCGAAGAATTCGATGGGGTGGTCGCAAGGATCCTGGCAACGCTACGCAAACATGATTTAGAGAAAAACACACTCGTGATTTTTACGAGCGACAATGGACCTTGGTTGACCTATGGATCGCACGCGGGTACCGCAGGGAAACTGCGAGATGGTAAAGGAACGATCTACGAGGGGGGAACGCGCGTACCGCTGGTCGCGCAGTGGCCTGGCGTCATTCCGCAAGGATCAGTGCAAACCCAGACTGCGATGACTATCGATGTCCTTCCGACGATTGCCAAGATCGTCGGCGGAGAACTACCCAAACACCCTATCGATGGACTAGATATTTACGATTTACTGACAGCGAAACCTGGAGCGAAATGTCCACACGAAGTCTTTTACCACTATTTCCGCGTCAATGAGCTCCAAGCGGTACGCAGCGGGCCTTGGAAATTGATTTTGCCGCACACTGCATATTGTTATGATCCGGGCGAAGTCGGTCGGGACGGGATGCCCGGGAAATCAAAGAATATCAAGATAGAGCAAGCCGAGCTGTACAACTTGGATAACGATCTAGGTGAAACCACCAATGTGGCGTTTCAACATCCAGAGGTGATCAAACAGATGATGGTGCTCGTCGAACTCGGGCGTAATACTTTGGGAGATTCTCTGACCAATCGAACAGGGAGTTCGGTGCGTCAAGCAGGAATGGTTTCGCAAGCCCAGAAATAAAACCTTCTCGGACTAAAGATATCGTTGCA
>JBIJCS010000134.1:0-9852 GCA_044344575.1 Pirellula sp.
CGCGAGGATTCGGGTGATTTGTTGATTGGATCGTCGATATTGCCCAGCTTGTAGTATCGTTTGGGCGTAACGTGAAAGGTCCTGAAGTGTTGAGAACAGTCCTGCATGTCCAGCGACACCGTGCAATGCGTATGCGCGTGGATCGTGGACTTGGCCTTGGATCCACTGTTCATTTCTTTTTTCTGTTGGGGCGGCCCGTAGCGTGAGTTCTTGGGAGATGTTGAAGCCTGAGTTGTTCATTTCGAGTGGATCGAGCAGATTTTCTCGGACAAATCGATCGAGCGTTCGATTGCTTAGTTTCTCGACTAGTTTACCTAGGACGATGAAGTTCACGTCGGAGTATTTGAAGGCGCTTCCGATGGGTGTTGTGAGTTTTAGTTCGCAAATGTTCGCCCAGGCAATTTCGGGCCCGTCGAGATAATCTTTGAGAGGATTGTCGGGGATTAAACCGCTGGTATGGAGTAGGAGTTGTTCGACAGTGATTTCTTCTTTGCCGTGTTTTGCGAACTCTGGTAAATGCACAGCGACTTTGTCATGGATGCGCAGAAGTCCGCGTTCGATCAATTGCATGATGCTTGTTGCGGTAGCGACGGGTTTTGTGATGGAGGCTAGATCAAAGACGGTATCAAGGGTCATAGGAGTGACTGGGTCGAGAGATTTATTGCCGAAGGATTGGCTGTAGATCAGTCCTTGGGCATTTCCGATGCCGATGACACAGCCAGGCATTTTTCCTTCGGAGATCGCTTGATCGATCCAGGGGCGAATGGTTGTTTCGAATTCAGATTGCGCGAGTTTTTGGCGTTCGGTTGCAGGGGCAAGAGTTGGAGGCGTTGGATTCTGGGGATCTTGGGGCAATGCGGAGTCGGTGCACACCGATAGGAGCAGTAGGATGATTGCCAGTCCGACTTGAGGTCGGCTATGTTGTGATTGGGATGCGTGGATGATGTTCATTATTTTTCGGAGTTTGAGAGGTTAGTGGTGTTTGGATGGGTGGAGAGGGCAGCGAGGATCGATGCAACGAGTATTGTGGTAGCGGATCCGATTAGAGGGAACCAGGGGTAAGCGATTCGGATGCCGGCACTTGGAAGGGCGTATTGGATGGTCAGCAAGAGGATCAGTGCGGTTGCACCGCCGCACAGAGCAGGTGTTTGCCGGACATTTGGGAATAGGATCCCCAATCCGAACCAGCCGAGTAGTGGACCGGCTGAGAAACTGGCGATGCTCAGCGCGTTATCGACAACGCTTCGAGAGAAGGAGTTAGCCCACACACCGATTGCGATTTGCAATAGCCCGAAGCCGATGGTAGCAAGTCGAGTGAACTGTATCCGTTGGGTTTCATTTGGAGAGTTTTTAAGATTTGGGAGCCATAGATCGCTATAGGCGGAGGAGGCTGATGCCGAGAGGGAGCTTGATAGAGTTGACATCGTTGCAGCGAGGATTGCTGCGAGCATGAGTCCGATAAGACCTGTGTTGGGTGGGAAATGGTAGACGATGAAGTGAGCGAAGATTTCGTCATTGCGGATGCCCTCGGGGAGGATATGTTGTGGATTAGCGACTTGAGGGTTGTAGAAGATTGCGAGCAGAATGCCGATAAAGAGGAAGAGTGCGAATTGAAGAAAGACGAAAAGTCCGCTGGAGAGAATAGCGATTGCGGCTTGTTTTTGGCTGCGGGCACTGAGGTAGCGTTGGACCATCATTTGATCGGTACCGTGTGAACCCAGTGAGAGAAATGCACCGCCGATGAGACCTGCGTACAGGTTATAAGGGTTGCTAAGATCCCAATGGGTATCGATCCAATTCGACTTACCGGTTGTGGTGATGTATTCAGAGATGGAAATCCAACCGTGAGGGAGCTGCCAAAAGAGAAAGGTTGCGGCAGCGATGCTACCTGTGAGGTAGATGGCTAGTTGGATGCAGTCATTCCAGACGACGGATCGCAATCCTCCGAGGAAAGTGTAGATCATGGTGATTGAGCCGATGGCGATTGCGGCGGGGATCAGGGGCCAGCCGGCAAGTTTTTGCAGTAGCATTGCGGCGAGGAATAGCCGTAGTCCGTCTCCGAGATTGCGAGTGATGAGGAAGAGGCAGGAGGCGGATCGGGTGATTTGTGTGCCGAAGTGCTGTTGTAGAATCTCGTATGCGCTGACGATGCTACCTTGGAAGTATTTCGGAAGAAGAACAGTGACGACGAAGGTACGCCCGATGGCGAAACCGAGTGCGAGTTGAAGGAATTTAAAGCCGGATTCGGAGTATCCGAGTCCGGGGATACTCAGGACGGTTGCGGTGCTTGTTTCGGTTGCCACGATGGAGCCGAGGATGGCCCAAGAGGGTAGGTTTCGATCTCCGAGCAAGTATGATTCCACTGAGTTATTTTTGCCAGCCACCAGGAGTCCGATGAGGATCGATGCGGCGGTAGCAGCGATAAGCACGAGGATGTCGACGATTCCGAGAGGAATATCCATGAGGGACCTTTTCAACAGTTGATGCGACAGTAGATTGACTGATTGTAATGATAGCCGAGACGGTGCACTTGGCGGTCATGGGATGCAGTTTAGGTTTAGAAATCATCAAGGTTCGAAGGCCGTCACGATTTGAGCGAATGCGGGCAGCAGTATGGAGAATTTGACGACTGAGCAATCGAATCCTGCGTCGGCTTCGATTGATGCGATGGATTCATTGTCGATTGTAGAATTGATGAATCGCGAGGATGCGCGGGTGGTGGATGCCGTTCGGTTGATATTGCCGCAGGTTGCTTGTGCAATTGAGGCGATCGTTGAACGGATTGGAATGGGGGGGCGGTTGATTTACATCGGTGCGGGAACGTCTGGGCGATTGGGGGTTCTAGATGCCTCGGAGTGTCCTCCGACATTTAACACACCGCCGGAGTTGGTAGTCGGGATCATTGCGGGGGGTGATCGGGCATTGCGTCGAGCGATCGAGGGAGCGGAGGACGATCGGTCAGCGGGAGGTGAAGCGTTGCGAGCGGTGTCATTGAGTTCGAAGGATGTCGTTTGCGGCATTGCGACATCAGGAAGAACACCGTACGTGCTCGGTGCTTTGGAGCAAGCGCGACTCGAGGGGGCTTTTAGATTAGGGGTGACGTGCAATAAGGGGTCGGAAATGGATTCGCTGTGTGATGTTTTGCTCTCTCCGATCGTCGGTCCGGAGATACTGAGCGGATCGACGCGACTGAAGGCTGGTACAGCGACGAAAATGGTGTTGAACATGTTGACGACGGGAACGATGATTCGAATCGGAAAAACGTATCGCAATTGGATGGTGGATTTGCGGGCGACCAATGAGAAGTTAAAGGATCGCAGTGTCCGCATTGTCTCGGGGATAACGGGGCTCGACCGAATCCAAGCGGAGGATTTGTTGCGGGATTGTGATGGGGAGGTCAAGACCGCGATCGTCAGCTATGAGCTTCAGATTGAAGCACAAGCTGCTCGAGAGCGATTGAATGGAGTGTCTGGGCGTTTGGGTTGTTTGCTTGCGAGGAACACATAGAGCAAGGGTAGGGGTTTGCGTTCGAGGGGTGATGGGCATAGGTTTAGAGATAGGTAAACGTTCATGGTGCAACAAAGACGAGAAGCCTTAGTTTTAGGGATCGATGCGGGCGGTTCGAAAACGAGAGCTTGTTTGGCCAAACTAGATTTGCAACGTATGCACGACACGGAGGGGTGGCGAGACTGTTTGCAGATATTGGGTAATTCTGAGTCGGGGCCTGGAAATCCTCGTTCGGTAGGCTTTGAGGCAGTTTACGAGAACATTGTTTTGGCGACGCAAGGTGCGTTTGATGTTGCTGGTTTACCGTTGCGGAAAGTGGATTCCGTTTGTATTTGCATGGCGGGTGTGGGTCGAGCGGATCAGCGAGAGCCGGTCGGCGCGTGGTGTGAGCAAATCCAGCTTGGGGAGCGTATACGCATTAGCGAAGACGTATCACCGATCCGTTGGGCCGCGTTGTGGGAGACTCGTTATTTGAGGGACTCGAATCAGCGATTCAGTGAATCGGCGGGAACGGCGAGTGATTGGAACAATAGTGTCACTTTGATCGCCGGTACTGGATCGATTGTGGCAGCATCTAAGGGGCCTTCGGGTTCTTCTTCAAGCCAGGAAGAAGCTTGGGCAAACCGAATTGGGCTTATTGAATCTGAATTGGAGTGGGTACGAGTCGGGGGGTGGGGTTACATTTTGGGGGACGAAGGGAGTGGGTATGCGATTGGATTGTCAGCTCTCAAGGAGGTGTGTCGCGCGTATGATACGGGTGAGGAGCTTTCCCCGTTGCATCAGATTTTGCTCAAGGAGATGGGGTGTAGTTCACCGATAGAGCTTATTCCTATGGTATACACGCAGCCGATACCAAGGCCCAAGATTGCGAGTCTTTATCGGCACGTCGTACGGCATGCTTCGAGTGATTTGGTTGCGTCAAAACTATTGGAATATGCCGCTATTGACCTTGCCGAGTTGATCGTCTCAGGAGCTTCCCGTTGTGGTTTAAAACCGCTTGAATTTCGCTTGGCTTTCAGTGGCGGGACATTACTGGAAAAGTCGCCATTGGTTCCTGCTATACTAAGGCACTTGGAACAGATGCAGATGCAGCCTGCGATGAGTCATCAGGTCAGCGATCCAGTTCTTGGTGCGGTCGTGATGGCGTCGTTATCCTGCAGCTCGGATGGCGGTCGGCCGAGAGTGGATTGACACTTTTCTGATCAGGGGTGCATCGAACAGCTTTTGGGTGACTTTCGCGTAGACTTAGCATGTGGTGAAGAACCTAAATTCGGCCATCAGAGAAGATGGTCGCGGAGGTGTATGATGAGTGACTCCACTTACCAACTTGAGCCCTTGCAATCTAGCGGAAGGAGCTTGGGACGTCCTGCTGTCGGTTCTCCCTCAGGTGTTTCCTCAGGAGGTGCTGGGGTAGTCCATAAGGGGAGCGAGCGTGTGCGATCGATAGATGCACTGCGAGGCTTTGACATGTTTTGGATCATGGGTGCGGACACGTTAGTTACCAAGTTATGCATGTTGGTCCCGCCGGATTGGCTGGGCGGGACGCCTGCCATATTCGCAGCTCGATTGTCCGAACAGATGGAGCATGTTGAGTGGGAAGGTTTTCGATTTTACGATTTGATATTCCCGATGTTTTTAATGTTGGTTGGGTGTTCGATACCCTTTTCATTGCAAAAATTGCAGGGGAGTGTTTGGAGGACGCACCTTCGGATCCTTCGGCGTACGGTGTTGTTGGTATTGATGGGTTTGATTTACAACCAGATTCAGGATCTAGACTGGGGGAACCTGCGATGGATGGGAGTGCTGCAGCGTATCGGAATCTGTTATGGGATAGCGGCGATGCTTGCGGTGCATTTTTCGACGCGGATTTTAGTTGTCGTCTGGTTGGCAATCTTAGTTGGCTATTGGGGGATAATGACATATCTACCGGTTCCTGGTGGGGTTGCCGGTGACCTGAGTGCTGCTGGGAATCTTTCTGGATATTTGGATCGCACGTTGTTGCCTGGAAAGTTATTGGAGGAGTATTATGGCTATGGCGACAACGAGGGCTTGTTATCGACGCTCCCGGCGATCGCAACCGTATTGATCGGTATTGGTGCGGGGAAGTGGTTGCAGTCAAACGCGACGAAGACAAACAAGGCAGTTGTATTGTTTTCAGCAGGGCTATTGTTGTTGGCTGCAGGGTATGGATGGGGTGTTTACACGCCCATAGGTCGCTTTCCCATGATTAAGAACTTGTGGACGAGTTCATTCGTGCTAGTAGCGGGAGGCTGGAGCATTCTTTTGTTGGGGCTTTTTTATTCGATCATCGATGGACTTGGTTTTCATCGATGGGCATGGCTTTGGATGGTGATTGGCGCGAATGCGATCACGATTTACATGCTCCAACGGATCGTTCATTTCCGAGAGATCGCCGATTTCTTGCTCGGGGCAATTCCGGAGTCGCTAGGAGACACCACAGGGCTTACCTTCTTGATGGGTGCGTTATCCTTGAAGTGTCTTGTTTTGGCATTGATGTATCGCAAGAAAGTCTTTCTGAGGCTTTAGTAGCCACTGATCAGTCATCGCCAACTCGATAGGGAGTTGGTGGAAGGGATGGGTTAGGGGCAATCGCTGTGTCTTACAGGATCGCGGAGATGGGGTTACCCTTACTGATCGCAAGTGGTCGTCCGAGTTTGTCGTGAATTTCCGTGGAGGGTGAAAATCCCAAACAGTGGTAGACCGTTGCGGTCAGATCTTGGGGTTCAATGCGTCCTTCGATGGGATAAGCACCTTGGCGGTCAGACGCTCCATAGACACTTCCACCTTGTACTCCGCCTCCTGCGAGAGCACCGCTGAAGACGTGTCCCCAGTGATCTCGGCCGCCACTGGGGTTATGTTTTGGGGAGCGTCCGAATTCACCGATCCAGACAACCAGCGTATCTTGGAGCATTCCGCGTTGGTGTAGATCTTCGAGCAGTGCTGAATAGGCTTGATCCATTGGAGGCATGAGGACTGTTTTGAGTCGTTGAGCGTTGTTTGCATGGGTATCCCAAGCGGGTGCGTTGTCGGGATCCTCTTTCCAGCGAGTCCAATTGACTTGAACGAGTGATACGCCTGATTCGACGAGTCGACGTGCGAGCAGTACGCTCTGCCCGAATCGATTTCGGCCGTATCGATCGCGAATTGCGGGCGATTCCTGGTCCAGAGCAAATGCTGCTTGGGCTTCTTTGGTTCTAATCAGATCGATTGCTTTATTTTGCCAAGCGTCCCAACGTTGAAGTTGCGGAGATTCTTGGACACGATCGAGGCGTCGGTTTAGGGCGGAGAAAAAAGCATGTCGTTGAGCGAGTTGTTCGAGAGAGAGGTCTGCTGGTAGTGCGATGTCTGGGACTTTGAAGTCTGCAGCGTTGGGGTCGCATTGAACGAGCCATGGGTCTGCATGATTACCGAGCCATCCTGCGTCTTGGCCAGGCCAGAGCAACCGCCCGGTATTCCAGATTGGTTCAGGAAGACGCACAGAGCCTGGCAGTGGGCCTTGGTCTCCTTTCAGATGTCGGACGACGGCAGCCATGCTAGGCCAGTCGTTGGGTGGGCCAGGCAGGGAGTTCTCCGCATTGCGTGGTGAATGGGGATAGCCGGTCAGCATCCAATAGCCGCTGGCCGAGTGGGCGTTATCGTCGGTGGCCATGGCACGTAGGACGGCGATATGCTGGGTGAGTTTAGCGGTTAGCGGCATCAGTTCGCCGACTTGCAGTCCTGGTGTGGCGGTTGCGATCGGCTTGGATTCACCTCGGATTTCTTCGGGGGCATTAGGTTTAGGGTCCCACGTTTCATGTTGTGGAGGGCCGCCGAGCATGAAGAGCACGATACAGCGTTTTGCTTTTCCGAAGGAGCCTGTGATTCTCACAGGGGAGGGGTGAGATTCGGTAGGCGGGTTCGCTTGTAGCGAACGGTTCTCGAGTAGATGGTTCAAGCCCAGGCCGAAGGCGCTGAGGGAGCCGACGCGAAGCCACGTGCGCCGATGGATTCCATCGCAGAGTTTTGAGGTTGGGCCTTGAAAGTTCAGCATAACCGAGGCATGGCCTTATGCTCTGGAGCCCAGGAGTTCGGGGATTGGTTTCCCGTGGTCAACGATAGGAGTTGGCCGACCGTTAAAGTCTTTGATGAATGTGGAGGCGGCATCGATACCGAGGTGGTGGTAGATGGTTGCGAGGAAATCGCCGGCGGAGCAAGCGCGTTCGATGGGATCTTCGCCACGTTTGTCTGTAGCCCCAATGACTTGACCGGTGCGAATTCCACCACCTGCCCAGATATTTGAGAAAGCGCGAGGCCAGTGGTCACGCCCCGGCTGGATAGTTCCGGCAGGCGCGCTTGCGTTGCCTGCGCCGGTGCTTGGGGAGTATTCAATTTTAGGAGTCCGACCGAATTCACCGGTGACAACGACTAGTACTCGTTGATCCAAACCACGTTCGTAAAGGTCTTCGATCAAGGCAGTGACAGCTTGATCGTAGGCTTGGGCTCGGAAACGCAGAGCGTCGAAAACGTGATGATTGACAGCGTGGTCATCCCAGTTGCCGACTCGGCCACAGAGTTGACCGCTGAGGCTGGTGGTGAGGACTTCAACACCGGCTTCGATCAAGCGTCTTGCCATAAGGAGTTGTTGTCCCCAAGCGTTGCGTCCGTATCTATCTCGGGTGGCGTCGTCTTCTTTGCTGAGGTCGAATGCCTCTTTGGTTTTAGGGCTGGTCAAAAGCGAAATTGCTTGAGCCTCAAATTGATCGAGGGCACCGAGTTCTCCGGCTCGATCGAAGGCGCGAGTTAGGGTGTCTAGTTTTTGTCGCAGGGAACTGCGGCGATCGAGACGCTGGACTTCGTTCGGATCACCGAGACCGATGTTAGGGACCGAGAAATTCGGAGCACTTGGGTCACCTGACACAGTGAAAGGGGAATACATGTCTCCGAGGTAGGCTGGGCCGTTGTATTCGAGTGGTGGATTAATCCCAACGTAACGTGGAAGAGGGTTGTCACGTTGTTCTTGTTGGGACCGAAGGTAGTTTGTAACGGTCATCCAGTCTGGATATTTGGGTTTCGGCTTATCGCGAGTATCGGGATCACCGGAGAGCATTTGCATGGAGCCGGCTGGGTGTCCTGGGGCAGTTTGGCGCATGGATCGCAGGACGGTAAACTTATCGGCGATTGCGGCTTGTTTGGGGAGGAGTTCGGTAAAGTGCAGGCCTGGGACTTTGGTCGAGATGGTGCTGAATGGACCGCGATATTCGGTGGTTGCGTCGGGTTTGGGATCATAGGTATCGATGTGCGAGCAGCCACCTGGTTTCCAAACCATGATCACGGCGGTTTTGGGGTTAGATCGGTTTGAATTTGCTGTGGCTTCCTCCGCCGCTGCGGCTTGCTGGGCTTGCAATCGCAGAATGCCAGGAAGAGTTAGGGTAGCGAATCCGCCCAAGCCCATGGAGAGAAAACCGCGTCGGTTCGCAGGTCCGGAACAGCAGCGAGGACTCATAGTTAAGCATTCCTGATTGGGGGAGGGGGTGGAATGGTTTTGGGGAAGGGCCGCGTAATGAGCCGCGTGAATTATACTACAAGAATCAGTGGCTGGGATGCTACTGGGGAAGTTCTTTGGGACTGATGGGCTGAGTGAACCTGGGGATTTTGGCTCTTAAGACCCGAAATGTCCCCCTTGGCTTGCGAATTGCCGATTCGTCCCCGATACTTTTGGCGGTGAAAGCCATGCGATCGCAGGCTTGGTTAGCCTGCAGATCAGCGAGTTGTCTGGTTTGAAGGTTCTTTGGATTCCTCACGATAGAAATTTGCAATGTTAGCTCTTAAGAAAAATATCCGTCAGTCGATTGTTGGTTGGTGCTATCAGGCTTGTGGTGACCAATGGTCGTTGGATCGGTTGTGTGAGGTGACCAAGGCGTTGGGTTGTGATGCGGTTGAGATTTTGCCGGTAGAGGATTGGGCAACGCTAAAGAGGCATGGGCTGAAGTGTGTTTTAGCACCTAATGGGATGCCTGGTGCTCCGTTTGTGAAGGGATTCAACAACAAGTCGTATCATGCTGAGGTCGTATCGCGCATGACACAAGCGATTGATGATACTGCGGCGGCTGGGTTTCCGAATGTGATTGCTTTTACGGGCTACAAGTGGCGTGATGCAGAGGATCCGAAGAGTGGTGAGATATCCCGAGGGGAGTGCATTGAGAACTGCGTTGCGGGGTTAAAGCAAGTTGCTGGGTTGGCGGAGAAGAAGGGAGTAACGTTGTGTTTGGAGCACTTGAATACTCGCGACGACACGCATCCGATGAAGGGGCATCCCGGGTATCAAGGGGACGATATAACGTTGGT
>JBIJCS010000135.1:0-9850 GCA_044344575.1 Pirellula sp.
ACTCCCAGCATTGATTCAACACAGGTTAACCTAGCGTTTGAAGGTGAAACCATGGATCAATGGCACGGTTTCAAACGCCACCGTTTTCAATTCGATGGTAACGAAGCTTGGGTCGTCGAACCCAAAGAACCACGGTCCGATCGTCGTTTCTCCTGGTGCATGATGTTCCCCGATGCCTTTACCGAACGCTGCGCTGCCCCCATGCTTGTGAGTCGTGGTTTTTATCACGTCTACCTCTCGGTAGGGAATAGCTTTGGTGCACCGAAAGCAGTCGATAAGTTACACGCCTTTCACCAGATGCTTGTCGCGCGTGGCCTTCACCCGCAAACCGTATTGATTGGAATCAGCCGTGGCGGACTTTATGCTCACCGATTTGCCGCGACCCACCCAAAACACGTCAGCGTGATTTACAACGATGCTCCTGTTCTGGATTATCAGAGTTGGCCAGGTGGCCAGGGAAAGGGCAAGGGAAGTCCCAGCGACTGGCAGGAGCTGAAACGTTGCTATGGCTTC
Source organism: Pirellula sp. (assembly GCA_044344575.1). Classification (GTDB taxonomy): domain Bacteria; phylum Planctomycetota; class Planctomycetia; order Pirellulales; family Pirellulaceae; genus JBKCUI01. The sequence continues at coordinate 514 of JBIJCS010000135.1, forward strand.
GAATCCGATGCTCAAGCAGCACAGTACGACCAAACGCCTCTGAAAACACTGGAAGTCCTTGCGCAACACAAGATCGCGATCGTAAGTGTTGTAGGAGACACCGACGATGTTGTCCCCGTCCAAGAGAACACAACTCCAGCAGCGATGCGATACACCGAGCTTGGCGGAGTTTTTGATGTCATCCACAAACCGGGAATCGGCCACCATCCCCACGGTCTCGATGACCCGACGCCCATTGTCGAGTTCATCGAAAAACACACATCGAAAAAGGACGCTCCCTAGCTTTACTCCTTCCGAGAAACAGTCGCTCCGATCGCTTCAGCAACGCTGCGTTTCCCCATCGGCTGGTAATCGTTAAAGGGACCATCGACGCCCCCTTTGGGCCAATTTACGGGATCCGCATATTGCTCTTCGTCACGGTACTCCTTCTGCAATTCGACTAATTGTTGCTTGAGCTTGCCAAATAAACTCCGCGTAGAAGGTGCTTCTGCCGTCGTTGGATCACCGAGAAGGTTGCGTTGCTCCAACGGATCTTTTGTAAGATCGAAGAGCTCGTATGCATCTTTCTTCCAGTAATGAATCAACTTGTGAGTACCCGTTCGCACTCCGTAATGCGCACGCGTATTGTGATGACCAGGATCGTGGTAATACCGATAATAGACGGATTCTCTCCAGTTCGAGGGTGTCTTTCCCTGTAGCACAGGTACCAGTGAACGACCTTGCATCGAGTCTGGTGGAGTGATCCCTGCTAGCCCCAAAAAGGTTGGCGCAAGATCAATATTCATGACCATCGCTTCCGGAGTTGACCCAGGAATGATCCCTGGACCACGCGCGATCAGTGGTGTCCGAAGACCTGGTTCATACATAAATCTCTTGTCATAGAGACCAAATTCACCCAAGTACCAACCATTATCTGCGGTGTAAATCACAATCGTATTCTTGGCCAAATCCTTCTGATCGAGATAGTCCAACATTGCCCCGATGCTGTCATCCACACCTTGAACACATGCCAAATAATCTTGCATGTAACGCTGATACTTCCACTTCACTAGCTCCTTGCCTTCTAAGACTTTCTCACCAACAGTAACCTGCGTTGGCTTTTCACCCAACCATCGGTTCCGCTCTTGTCCCTGAAGGGATTCGGGTGGCTCGAGCTTAAGGTCTCGTCGCGTCAGATCGTTTGCAACCGTCTGTTCGTTCTCGGGAAGTGCAGCAGGTCGTGTCGCGTAATCGTCCCAAAGCGTTTCTGGTTCAGGAATTTCGCGATTGGCAAACAATGCTTGGTTCTTCAAGTCCGGTGCCCATTCACGATGAGGTGCCTTGTGATGCAGCATCAAGAAGAACGGACGGTCCTTGGGCCTGGTTTCAAGAAACTCAATTCCCAATTGCGTCGTAATCTCCGTGCAGTGCCCCTCGATCGTCAGCTTGCGATTCCCAGGAACTAAAAACTGTGGATTCCAATAAGCTCCCTGACCGGGCAGCACAATCCATCGATCAAATCCAGTTGGATCAGAGCCCAAGTGCCATTTACCGATCATCCCAGTATGATATCCAGCCTTTTGCAATTGCTTCGCTGCATGGTCTCGCGATCCATCAAAGCGATTGAAGACCGGCACTCCATTGAGATGCGAATACTGTCCTGTGAGCAACGTCGCTCGACTCGGAGTGCAAATCGAATTGGTGACAAACGAGTTGGTAAACCTTGCCCCATCCTTCGCCAAACGGTCAAGATGCGGGGTCTGATTCACCTTGGATCCATAGGCCGAGATTGCCGCTTGAGCATGATCGTCAGAGAATATGAAAAGAATATTCGGTGGTTCGGCAGCATGACTCGCCGAAGTCGCAACCCATAATGCGGCCAATGCATAGCTCAAGCAAGCCACAAACAAAAAAGTCCTTTTCATCACAATCCTCCAAACGAACGGACGGACGAAATCATCCATTTTTACTTCCCTTGCAGTTGTAGCGTGGTGAGAAACTCATGGTCGACCGGCACAGATACGCTTTGACCTGATTGTGACCGCAACGTGATTTTACCCGGAGCAAAGGTAATCGTTTCAACGATGTCGAACTGCTCAGGCACTTTTGCAACTCCTTGGATATATGGAACCACCGTTGGGGTTTTCTCACTCAATTGAATCGCAGTGGCAATCGATTCGCGTTGCAACGCATTAGGCTCTACCGACGCTTTTAATCCATCTGCAAAGTGTGCAGTGACATCCTCAAGCCCCAGACAGCGATTGCGACCGTTCCAAGGGTGCCCATGACGCCCTCGATTCTCCATCCAAAAAACGGTTGAATTCAATAGCTTCGGATTCTTCAAACTAAACCAAACATATCCTTGTTTTGGAAACGTCGCAGTCATCCAAGCTACACTTGGGACAACTCCGTCTTTGGCTCCATCCGAAGGCACTTTGTTGAAAATCTGCACCAAATCAGCAAAGCCTTCCCGCGTAGCCTCCTTAGAAAGATCTACATCACTTCCACCCTTCCAAGCCACAGGCACCTTGGACATCGACTCCCAGCGAACGCCCGGTTCTAAAAACTGATATTCACGCTGTTTAGGATCACTAAAGGTTCCAGGATAGGTTTGACCAAACCGATAGGGACTCGCGGCTAGACGAACGGCATCCGTCTGCTCTGGGATTGCTAACGTGGCATGGTGCCCCAAAGGCGCAGCGCCCGCGAATCCTTCGATCGTGTGCTTCGTATAAACAACGTTTTGACCATCGACTAACGAAATCTCCTTCGTCACCTTTCCCTTCCGAATCTCGGTTTGCAACTCAAGAACCAATCTGCTGGACTTTTCGTTTCGTTCGTTGGCAACCAACCGCCACTTTGAACTTGCAACCTCTCCATGAGGTGGATGGCTTTCGCCATGGACCGATTCTGCGTTACCACCAAACGGCATGCAAAAGAAATCGCCCCGCAAAGGAACTAATACCGGCGCAGGCATTGCCGGTCCTGCCTCCTCTTGCCAGGGACTAATGTGATACGGAGCGATCGGCTTGTCGGAATTACGATAAAAAGTAACCGGTGCCATATGCCCACCGAGTTCTGTGATCGCTAGCTCCACATCGGGGGTCTTCACTTCAAAACTCGGCTGACCTGCAATGATCCGCGTCTTCGAATCCGTAGAATCTGATGCTGTCTTGACGGGTTTCTGAAACACTATCAAATAATTCTCCTTGAGAATTTCCTTGTTCTCCCCGAGTTTCTTAAACCCCACATCGAGAATCTCTTTCTCGAAGACTTCCTGCCCTGCACGCACATGGGACATCGTCCATTCGCTACTCTCCCCCTGAACTCTCTTGAAATCGATTAACACCACGCGCCCCCCCGGACGCAGCGCTTGAAAAAGCGATGTCATCGTCTTGGTCGGGAACTCAAAATGATGGTACGTGTCACAGATGTAAGCAACATCAATGCTCTCTGGCTGTAACTCCGTAGAATCCGCAGTACACAAGAGCGTATCGATATTGCGCAGTTCCAATTCCCTGGACGTTTTCTGGATGTGATCCAAGAAGTTTTGGGAGATATCAACCGCGATAACGCGTCCCTGACTCCCTACCGCCTTGGAAAACATTCGGGTAAACAACCCGGTCCCCGCTCCGATGTCCGCGAGCGTTTCACCTCCTTTGAGGCCACAAGCCCCGAGAATGTCCTCGCGTTTCAAAAACACCTCGCGACTTTCGATTTCAAATCGCTCAACGAAATCCTTCACATTCGGATTCTTGAAGGTATCGTTGATGCCAGGGCGTACGCTTTTCTCTTGCGCATCTCCATGGGTCGTCGTACCGGCAAAAAACGCGCAAGCAATAAGAAACAACGGGCTCTGCATCGGGACTTTTCGTTGAATTACCATGACTTTCCAGTTTGGAGGTTAGAGTGATTTTCGGCGGAGTAATCGTTTGCAATTCTTGTCGGCCACGTTGGCAACTAGCCTTCCACTAGCGCCCCAGTAGATGTTCGTCAAACCATCGCGCAAACGTTCGAGAGTCGAAATACATCGTTCGCCATCCATGGCCACCTCCGCGGTGCACGACAATCTTGACTTCCCTTCCAACGCTTCTCGCACGATCGCGAAAACGTTCGGACTGATCCAGCGGAACGAGAGTATCTGCGTCACCGTGATAAATCAATATGGGGGGTAATTTGTCAGTGACGAAATAAATGGGAGACGCCCTATACCCTATGTCTTTCCACTTCTGCGGCTCTGTGGCCTCGACTTCAAACGCGTCGACGAAAGACAATGGCGGCCCCTTTCCTCCAGAGTCTTCTGTTGAACCTTGCATGTTCAAGAAGTCCGTGACGGGATAGAAGATCGCTACAGCTTGCACCGCGCCGCTTTCGCGATCAATTTCATCCCTAGGATTCGGATGCGACTCGCCCCCCCGAGTCGCAAGCATTAAGCACAGATGCCCACCAGCACTCCCACCCGTGACACCAATACGATTTGGGTCAATGCCATACTCCCCGGCATGGTACCGTATAAACCGTATTCCTCGCGTGACATCCTCAATGATCTCTGGGATTTTTGACTCGGGTTGCGATACGTGACACACCGCAAAAATTGTGTAACCACTGCGCAATAAAGGAGCAAACATCCGCGCTTCGGCAATTCCGGGCCGCTTGGACTTCCACCTGCCACTTGCCATAAAAGCCACAGCACGACCGTTCGGAACTTGCGGTTTAAAAACATCCATCGTCAACGCCTGACCGTTGCGGTGGCCATAGATGACTCCGTCAATTCGCTCATACTTAGGATGGTAGTACCAGTAGAGGACACCAACCCCAAGAACCGCGAACGCAAAAACGAACGCAACTAAAAACATCAATCTACGGATCCAACTTCGCATCATCGCTCCACGCATGTCCGAACTTATCAAGCCATTAATTCACGGATGGGAGCTGCATCGAGGACTCCGGTGAGTTTCTCATCCAAACCGCCGTGAAAGTAAGTCAATCGTCGATGATCCAATCCCATGAGGTGAAGGATCGTCGCGTGCAAATCACGCAACGGCCTAGGACTCTCGACGGCAGCTTCGCCCAATTCATCGGTTGCACCATAACTCGTCCCAGGTTTGACTCCGGCTCCCGCAAACCAATACGTGAATCCTTTAGGATTATGATCCCGCCCACCCGGCTTTCCGCCTGTGTTGAACGTTTCCGACACCGGCATTCTCCCAAACTCTCCCCCCCAAACTACCAACGTGGATTCCAATAGTCCACGCTGTTGCAAATCCTGTAACAACGCCGCGATCGGCTGATCCACTTCAGGACAATGAATCTTGAGATTCTCCTCGATACCGTGATGCCCATCCCAACTGTTCTGTCCACCCGCATTTCCGCCTCCGGAGTATATTTGCACAAAGCGAACTCCGCGTTCTACAAGCCTTCGAGCAATCAAACACTGTTTGCCAAAGGTCGATGGCCCCAAGGCCAACGGGTGCCACTGCGGTTTCGGTTCGTCGACCCCATACATTGCCAACGTTGCGGCCGTTTCCCGTCCAAGATCCATCGCTTCGGGTGCTGTCATCTGCAACTGAAATGCTAACTCATAACTCGCTATCCTCGCCTCTAATTCGGATGACTCGGGGTGTTCCTGAGCGTGACGACGATTCAGCTTGCCAAGAAAGTCAATTTCTTCCTGCTGAGCTTCCCGAGTCATCCCCGCAGGTGGCTGCAAATGAAGAATCGGTTGACCTGAAGTTCGAAGCAATGTTCCTTGATATGCGGCGGGCATGTACCCACTCGACCAATTCGGAGCCCCGCTCGTCGGCCCACCGCGTGGATCGAGCATCACAACATAACCCGGTAAATTCTCGTTTTCCGAACCCAATCCATAAGTGACCCAAGCCCCCAACGACGGGTGACCTTGCAAGGTTCTTCCGCTGTTCATCTGCAGCAATGCACTTCCATGCGCAAACGAATCACTCGTTAGACTCTTGACCACCGCAAGCTTGTCCATGTGTTCGGATATTTTGGGAAATGCATCCGAGCACCACAAGCCCGATTCACCACACTGCCTGAATGTACGACGACTCGCTTGTAACACCGCCTGCGTTTTGGTCCCGCGGCGAAATTCATTATCAATCGTCTGACCATCGCGACGCTGCAACTCGGGCTTGTAGTCGAACAAGTCCACTTGCGATGGGCCACCAAACATAAATAAAAAGATCACCGACTTGGCTTTGGTCTCCAACATTGGAGGCTTCGGTGCCATCGGTAATCGCAAATCTCCTGGAGAAGCTTTTCCTGAGGGAGCAAACATCGACATCAGGGCTAATGAACCGAATCCTGCCCCAGAAGATGCAAAGAATTTCCGCCGATCTATCGGACTGAACGACTGCTTGTGCTCTTCCGGATTCATCTTGTCTATCCTCGGTATTCCAATCGGTCACGGTATGCGTATCGGTCACGGTATGCGTATCGGTCACAGCATGCATATCGGACTCGGTATGCGCAAAGCCGTTAGTCCATGTAAAGAAACTCGGAACTACTTAGCAATACACGACACAAACTAACCCATCGCCCCGATCCATCCGGAGCAAGTCGAAGGTAATCCATCGCTTCCTTGCGTTCTGATTCCGTAGGCAGCCGCTGATACACGAGACACCAAAGCTGCTCAATACGATCAACGGCTTCGTTTCGGCCAGCCAACGCTTTTGCTCGCTCGTCCAACAATTCTGCTTGCGACTGCATCCAAGGATCATTGAGCATCAGCAGAGCCTGCGGCGCAGTGGTGGTTACGGATCGAACTGCCGTCGGTGCCGTGCCGCTCGGAAAATCGAGCACTTCCAAAAACGGTACTCGCAGCGATCGCTTCGCTACCAAATAGACGCTTCTGCAATTTTGCTCCTCGGAAGGACTGTCTTGCCACAGTGCTAACGAAACCGGATTCGCCGAATCTCTCACCTCCTGAGTCAGTGTCGGATAGACACTCGGGCCGGACCGCTTCGCCCCTAGATTACCACAGACAAAAAGAACAGAATCACGAATCGACTCCGCGTCCAATCGCCTCAATTGCGGCTCTGCGTAACGACCGCGTTGTTCCTGGCTTTCCAATGGGCCACCAAGCAAAGCTTGATACGCATTTGAGCGTAAGATAATTCGATGCAGATGTTTCAAAGACCATCCAGAGCGAATCAATTCCGACGCCAAGAAATCCAAGAGAGGCAAATTCTGCGGAGGCAAGCCGGTTGCTCCAAAATCATCGATCGATGGAACAATCCCTTCCCCAAAATGCCTCTGCCAAACGCGATTGACAATGACCCTAGCTGTCAATGGATTCTTGGGATCGACCAACCACTTCGCAAACGACAATCTCCCACCTACCGCACTGCCGGGAACCACACTTGCAGCCTCATTTGTTGAGCTCAGCGATGGAGCAGTCCTCTCAAGAATTTCAGGAACCCTAGGCATAACGGCCTGACGCGGCGAACTCGGATCCCCGCGATGCAATACAAATGTCTCTCGCTTGGCCCCTTCGCTTTCCCACACCGCTAAAGCGGAATCAAAGGGAGGAACTTGGTCTCGAAGCTGCCTTAGCTTTCCCTCGAGATCAAGCCGAACGGCTGGGTCGCTGGCAGCTTCAAGCAGTTTCGTTGCTTCTGCAATCGCCCTTTGCCGGTCTTCCTCCCAAGCTTGCGTTTTCGACTCAGGAACCAATGAACGCTGAATCCTTCCAGTCCCCCGACCTCCCCCACCCTTCTTGCTCAATCCGTAAGGCTCAATTCCGCGAATATAAGCCAACAAGGAATAGTAGTCCTGTTGACTAATCGGATCGAATTTGTGGTCATGGCATCGCGCACAACCAATCGTAAGTCCCATCATCGCCGAACCGATACTGACCATAACGTCATCCGCATCGTCATACTCCGCAGTCAAAGTATCATCGGGCTCGTCGTCCCAGACGTGCAAACGAAAAAAGCCGGTTGCGACGATCGATTCACGCCACTTCTGCTCATGACTCTCCACAGTCCAGCCTTGCTCTTCAGCCAATAAGTCGCCCGCAAGCTGTTCTACCAAGAACTGATCGTAAGGTTTGTCTCGCTCAAAGGCATCAATGACATAATCGCGATATCGCCATGCATTTGGCTTGATCCCATCACGCTCGTATCCATTGGTCTCGGCATAACGAACCCAATCCAGCCAATATTGTCCCCAACGCTCCCCATACGTTCGCGATTCGAGAAGTTGGTCTATCCATCGACTCCATTGCTCATCGGATGAATCTTGTTCGAAGGCTTGAACTTGCGCAATCGTCGGAGGTAGTCCCCAAAGGTCGTTAAAGAGTCGACGGAGCCTTGTGCGAGCAGACGCCTTATTACCACTGCTCAACACCAATGCATCGATGATTTCGGAAGGAGGTTTCGTCGCAACATCACCAGCGTCGAGGGGCCTGAGTGGTTGAAAGGCCCAATGAGACAAATCTGCATCGGTTATCTCGAACTTGCGAGGTCGCTTCTTAGGACCCGCCGGCATCTCGGCCCGAACTCCCTCCGGCATATCCCTCGGATCGAACGCGCCTGAATCAATCCAATCCCGAAGCACTTCCTTTTCGCGATCGCTCAGCCCCATCGCGGGCGGAGGAGGCATCCGTTCACTTTCATCATCGCTGAGAATCACTTCATAAAGACGACTGCGTTGACTATGGCTTGGCTCGATCACTCCTGCAACCTGCCAACCTTGTGCAGACCCAAGATTCAGATCCCCCTTCGAAGCGTCCCCAGAGTGACATTCTAGACAGTGTTTTTCAAACAGCGGGCGAACTTTCGTCTCAAAAAACACAAGCTGATCTTGAGACCCCGACTTCCCCCCCACCCCAACTTCTGCCTGTCCAAATACTGAACTGATCACACCGCATGGAAAAGCAGATGCGAATGCCCAAACAACCGCAATGGTAAGCGTGACGCGAACCATTGCGACCAAAGTCGATGGAATAGCGATTTGCATTTCGAATCAGGAGAGAGTTTTGTCAGTCAACGCGTACGGGCATCTCGATCATTAGGTTACGACCAGTTCAGTATAACCTTCCCAGAATTCCCCTGCTTCATAACCTCAAACCCTTTTTCGAATTCCGTGTAATGGAATCGATGCGTGATGACGGGACTGATATCGAGTCCACTCTCCAGCATGACCGTCATCTTATACCAAGTCTCATACATTTCCCGCCCATAGATTCCTTGGATATTTAACATATTGAATACAACTTTGTTCCAATCGATCGCGATCGGTTCCGAAGGTATGCCGAGCATCGCGATCTTTCCACCGTGGCACATCGCGTCGATCATCGATCGAAACGCAGCCGGAGAACCGGACATCTCAAGACCAA
>JBIJCS010000666.1:0-2660 GCA_044344575.1 Pirellula sp.
GGTCGCTGAAGAATGCTCCGGCAGCACTCGCTACTCTGCCTCATGCTGCTGTTGCTTGCGCATGATTTCATAAAGATCTAAGTCGGCTCTGCCACCTAAAATCGCAAAGATGGTCCGTAGACGTTCAAATGCAGTTGGTAACGTCCCGCCTCGCTTTGGAACCCCATCATAAACTTCTTGGCCCCACGTCTCGCTGGGAGCTCGCAGTCGGTAATAACCCGGCTCCGGAGTCAATACATCGCTCAAGATCGCCAAAGAAGCCTCCTTAGTCCCCTTCGACAATACTTCACCCAACCACACGTTCGCTCTCGGGCAATCCGCTAACAACGCCGGACTGACTGATTCTTCGGCAACTCCCGTACGACGAATCAATACGTCGCAGCGTAAAGGCACTGTCGACTCATCCTCCTTGAGTAACTCCAAACTCCAACCACCCGCATCATCGCGACTGACTTTCTCGACACCCAGTGCTTCCATCTTGATTACGGAACCAGATTCCATCGCACCCACATGCTTGCGCAATTGCCGAAGCTGCTCTCGATCCTGACGACTAGGCGGATTCACTAACCAACACACCTGCGTCTCCGGATGATGCTTCTGAAACGCCAGCAACTCCAAGATGCCCATACAAGCCTCCTCGGTACTACCAACCAGAACGACACGCTTGCCCTGGATCTGTTTCGCTTCGAATTTGCGATCACCCGGTAAATGCCCGTAAAAATCGGCCTGCAACTCAGCTTCTCCTACCGCGATCCCTCCCGCTGGCCCCAGCCCCAGCATGCGACTTGCCGCCCCACGACAGTCGATCACACAATCCGCTCGTGAACTCCATACTCCACGATGCATCCCACGCACCAAAATTCTAAACTCGTCGTTGCATCTCTCTTGCCAGTCATACCCAGTTGGCTCCTCCCAATCCGGAATATCCTGCACTCGTAAACGACTAAGACCTGCTACTGGACTCAAAAAATGAATGTCATCGAAAATCAAATCGGTCTTGGCAAGAGGTAGTAGATACTCTTCCGCATACTCCTTGCCAGTAAAAACTCGATCAGGATCAAGCCCCTTGAACTCAGGCTCCTGAGCCCGCAACGCAGCGATCCCCAAGCTCGTCGTTAGCTCCCCAACGCTCGCCGCCAAAGGACGTGCATTCCAGTCCAACATCCGATGCGCAACTCGCCTCGTTTCAAAAATCGAGACGTGATACCCAAGAAACCTTGCATACAAAGCTGCCTCTATCCCCAAAGGCCCACCACCGAGGATCGCAATCGTCGCAGGACTTTCAATCTCCGCGTCCCAAGGCAAAAAATCAATCATGGAAGAGGAATATTCCGTAAGGTGTAATCTAAAGTTTGCTCAATAACCGACTCTGGCGCTTGAACCACCAACCGATAGTCGCTTAATTCACCTTCTATGTCAAACAAGAAGGAGACGCCGATCTCTTTCGCATCCCATCGATGTGTCGACCATCCTGCATGCTCAACACGCTTTCCTTCGCTATCGACCAAGTAAGCATTCCCCTGCAAAATCCAACCCTGCAAAATCTCCTCATTGGGCTGTGACTTCAATGACAACCCCAACTTGATCTCGTAAATGTCCCGATTCTTCTTCGCCGATTCCAACTCCACCCGCATGTCGCGAACCTCCAACGCTTGGACCTCTTCCCCATCCAAGTCACTAAACTCCACGGTCCCCAGACGGCCAGGTATCACCATCTTGATTTGCCCCGCCCACTCAGTGATCGTCACTCCACGACCAGTCGGACTCGTGAACTCTAAATTCGCTACCATCTGCGAACCCGCCGGCATGGACTCCGAAGCCACTCCGCCGCGAACAGTCAAAACTTGATTGTCATCCGTCTCAATCCGATGCGAGGGAAAATCGAAACCGATGTACATGGGCTTGATCCGTGACTCCCAATGAACCAACAATTCCAAACTCGAACGCTGTAATGCCACACGATGGACTCCCATCGTGCGAGTTACAGTCAATGGTTCAATCCGCAAAACCCCAACATATTCCACTCCCGGGATTACTGCTCCGGGGATTACTGCTCCGGGGATTACTGCTTCCGGGATTACTGCTTCCGGGATTACTGCAACGTCGTCTTCCGAACGTTCACCCTTGGACGCGAATTGGTCGTTATCGACAGTCAACGGCTCAATACGCCATCCCGCCCCCAACAAGATCCTGTCAACCGCTTCCCAGTAACGCATCTCCTCGATCGCGTACTCGTTTTCCACCGAAAACTCTTCAACGCTCCGAAACCTGTTCAAGGGAATGCGATTGCGACTCTGACTCGCGATCAACTCCAATGCCTTATACGCGCTCATCCTGCCAATCACAGTAACCCGTCGCGGCTCCTGCACGTCCATGGTCCTTTCCGCATGCAGTTTCTCCCGCAATCGTTCAATCCGCATCTGCTGCTCAGCAGACAACGCTTCACTGATCGGCGGTAAAAAATCTAACGCATCAGGACCTAACTCCCACAATGCCTTCTCCGCTGCGTCCCGCTCCGACTCCTTGGTCGCATCAAGCTGCTTCGAAAGCGTTTCAACGACTTGAGAAGTGACCCTACCCACGTCCGTCGGATTGGTCGCGAGGTCTTGCGAATACACTCGATGCGCATAAATGCCAATAGAATACGTCATGAAGACGAG
>JBIJCS010000162.1:0-9100 GCA_044344575.1 Pirellula sp.
GTACACTGTGTTGATTGGCCTGAATCCTCGCCTTCTTTTGAATCGAATTGGCATCAATGACGTACTTCCGTGGCGACTCATCGATCTTGCGCATCACCCAAAATCGAAGCAGATTAACAAGAGTGGTCGCAAGCTTGCAATCACTACAGAAATGATGATCACATCATCGACTGGTATTAGCAAACCGCTCGGCGATGCAAACAAGATGCACGAATACTATCATCATGGAAAACTGGCTGCATTGACGAAGAGGTTGGAGAGCGATGCGAAATCGCTTTTTGCATTTTATTCTTACGGCTCGCTTCATAACATCATTTGCTTGCGATGGGGATTCCTGTCCGAATGCTATGTTGCCGAATGGGGAGTACCGGGCGAGCCGAGTTTGTATGATTTCATGAAGCAGAAAATTACTACGGGAGAGCCCATCGAATTCGTTCGAGGAACAGCGCCTGGCTGGTCGGAACCATGGTCTCGTGGAAAGACTGGCGTCGTAAAAGCGATTGATCACCAAGACGTTGAACTTCAAATCAACGGTGAATACGTTGTGATCCCACGAGAAGAATTTCAAGCGGTTCGCTCTCATCCAGTTGTGGCGAAGTAAATCAAGTGTCGTAGCCTGAATTTCAATCAAAGACGGAACAAGCCTGTTTGCAAGCATTCGGGATCTATCATCCGCGTTGGTGCTATCTCGACTGGACGTTTGCCAACCGAGACCATATCCCCGCAGATGCAGAGCAGGTTTTTGCGCTTCGAAAAGATCCTCGACTTCGTGGCATGCAGTACGCATCCTCAATTCTTGAGAGTCCTGCGTCGAAACGGCCTTATTTCAACCCGGCCCCGAGATTCCCAGAAACGGTTGGAAGCGTTCTCGCATACTAGTGGACGGAAATTTTGCTGGTCATATTTCGCAGGTGTACTCGACTCTAGGCCTAAGCGACACGACTGTGTTACTAGGGTGGAATATTGTGCCCGAGTTATGGGGACGCAAAATTATGGTTCGTGCACTAGAACTGCTATTCTCAGCAAGGTTTGAATCGCAACTCAGGCTTGTTTTTATCGCTTGCTGTTTTGCTTCAAACAACCGATGTTTGCGAGTTATTGAAAAACTTGGCTTCAAAGTTGACCGACTTACTGTCCTGGAACGACTTTCTCACTTTAGGATGACTTGGGGCCGTGAACGTGTTGTAAAGTACCGTCTTGATTTTGCCTTGTGGCAGAATCGCAATCCCCAAAACTATGGCTCTTCCGCAGAGTTTGTGGGTAACTGTTTCTAACATTTCCAGGTTGAAAGCGTTCGGATTTTTCGCTTTCCCCAGATAATATGCCACCGGGATGGGATCCTCGACAAGACGGCAGCGTTCGAGATCCCGACAAAAGTAACGAAGGTTTGTCTATCCGTGGTTTTTAGGCGTTAAGATCTTTGTACGTCAATGATTTGATTGGGGTTACTGCCAGTGCGTCCGCCGCCGTGCCTGAACCGGCATCGATTGCAATCTTCGCGCTAGGTGCATTAGGGCTAGCCTGTCGAACTCGATTTGGGTCAGGACTGTCGAAGCACCTGCGATAACGTGCGGATTCTTGGCTGGTCCCCTGGACGGGCGGACAAGGGCCAGCAGAATCGCGTGACGATCGTCAACAACTGCTCGGCGTATCCAAGCCTTGGAGCGATCGAGATTCACGAGCGGAATGGCCTGCGATTGCTCGCGGCAAGTTTTTAGGAAAATCAGCAGTTTTCGAGTTTTTGGCCTATGCCAGCTCACGCTTTCCAATGCGACATTGCCGCAGTTTGTTCGGTGAGCTAAAATTGCAACAATGAAATCACCGCTCTTGATATTGATTTTGATCGTCAACTTGTTGACCTGCCCTCTGCGTTGTACGGCTTGTGAATCCCCCACCCCCGCAGGTGCCGAAAAAGTCTGCGCTCAGTGCGACTGCTGTTCACCCTGCGAAGAGCCAACGGCTCCAGTAGATTCTGAATCTCATCAACAGGACTGTGGATGCAAGAATTGTGTCTGTGAAGGTGCTGTTATTGCCCGTCCAGTTGAACGGACGCTGCCTGGACTGACTTTCTATTGGTTGCTACCGCTCCACCGTGAGTCAACAAACCTCGACTGCTTGTCATCCTTCAAGGATGGATATGGAGCTGGGACATTTGGGCTTATCTACTCGGGTCGCGATGCGCTTATAGCGCACCAGTCTTGGCAAATCTGAGCCAACCACATCGGCACACTTGCAAAAGCATCTTACAGACCATTCATTTTTGGACTTGAGCTCAGCCCACAGTTCTAAAATCCACTGCTTATGTTATTCGCGGCGACGGGCTCCTAAGTCTACTTGGCTTAAGGTTTCACATTCTTTTTTGGAGTCTCATTATGCCTGAATGTTTTAGTCGATTCGTTGTGCTAATTGCGTTCTGCTTGTCATTCGGTGGCTTTTCCTATGCAGTGGAGGGAAAGGAGAAGACCACCACCATCGTGACGATTTGTGCAATGTGCGGTGGCTGCGTGGGGAAAATCGCAAAGCGATTTGAAGATAAAAAGGATGTTGCAAAAGTTGAATGCAGTATTGAGAAGAAGGCAATCGCGATCGTACCTAAGGATAGAGTCCAGTTAAGCGGCAAGGAGATCGCGATCTGGGAGATCCTGGAAGCGATCTCCAAAACATCAATCAAGCTTGTCTCACCAGAACGCACCTCTACCTCCCAGTCCAAGTGAGCGTCTTGCGATGCTGCTTCCTTGGGAGTACGGAGTCCGCAACCTTGCCCGGCAGCCTGTGAGAACTGCACTCACGATGATGGCGCTTGGTACTGTCGTGACGTTGGTGTTCGTTGTCGTGGGGTTCATTCGCGGCCTGGAGCAGTCACTGACGGTCAGCGGCGATGAGAACGTGGTCTTGATCTATTCGGTCAACTCCGAAGAGAACATCGAGAACTCGTCCATTGCCGCTCGAACGCCCGCTTTGGTGACATCAAGTCTAGATGGGACCTTGAAGCGATTCGGCGTGGTTCATGCTTCACCTGAGTTGTACACAGGCACACGAGTGACGATTGAAAGCAAAGAAGCTGGTCTTGGGCTCGTTAGAGGAGTGACGCTTGCTGCGCCGCTAGTCCGACGATCTGTCCGAATCATTGAGGGCAAGTGGCCTTCCAAAGGCGAAGTGATGGTCGGTCGGTTAGCGGCCGCCAAGCTTGGGAGCCGCGACGAATTGGTTGCGGTTGGAAACAGTGTCGAGTTCGAAGGACGGGCATGGAAAATCAGTGGACGCTTCACTGCGGAGGGCGCTACGTATGAATCGGAGATTTGGTGCCGGTTGGAAGACTTCCAAACAGTCACCAAACGCCAGGACATAAGTCTCGTAGCATTGTTACTGGCTCCTAGAGGCTCGGCCGCAGAAGTTGAGCTCTTTTGCAAGGAGCGGGTAGACCTGGAACTCCGTGCAATCAGAGAAAGAGATTACTACCAGACGCTGCAACAACACTATAAGCCAGTGAGGCTGCTCGCATGGATAGTTGTGTTCTTAGTTTCAGGAGCGGGTTTCTTCGCTGGTCTCAACATGATGTATGGAGCGGTTTCTGGACGAGTGCGTGAGATTGCAACGCTTCAAGCGATCGGCTATCGACGCAGTGCCATTCTTGTGAGTTTGATCCAGGAAGGGGTGCTGCTGTCGGCTGCTGGAACTCTGCTTTCCGGTTTCATCGCTCTGACATTGCTCAATGGCATGGCAGTGAGGTTTACGATGGGCGCATTCTCGCTTCGAATTGATAGTGTCGCAATTCTAATTGGAAGCGGTGTTGGGTTGTTTCTGGGCGTTGTGGGCGCGTTGCCCCCAGCGATCAAGGCCCTGCGAGCTGAAGTCGCAGCGAGCCTTAAAGCTATTTAGTTTGCTTTTTCATAATAGGGGGAGTTTGATCATGAAGGTGTTACATAGAATTACTTTGGGCTTGCTAAGTTTGGCTGCAGTAGGTTGCCAATCGAAAGACGGAATTGTGTCATCCGCCGGCTCGCCACAGGCCAATTCGTCTTATCTATTAAACAGCGAGCCTGCCGGAGCGATGCCAGTTGGAAAAGCTCGAGATGAAAGCAAAGATGGTGAGGAGATTACTTTGGTGGGTCGAATTGGAGGATCAAGTAAACCATTCGTCGAAGGGCTTGCTGCCTTTACCATCGTTGATCCAAAGGTGCCTTATTGTCCACCGGATGAAGGTTGTCCAACCCCCTGGGACTACTGTTGTGAAACTGATTCTGTGAAGTCCAACATCGCTACGGTCAAGGTTGTTGATGAGTCAGGAAAGCCGGTAACGCAAAGTGCTCGTGATCTGTTGAAGGTCAAGGAGCTTGCCCTGGTTGTCGTGAAGGGCAAGGCCAAGCGCGATGATCAAGGCAATCTCACTGTTGCCGCAAACCAGATTTATGTTCGCGCTGGCGAGTAATTATGAGCAAGCCTTCACTAGACTTAAGCCAGCTCGCGATTGAGCGGCAACCACCGGCAAGTACGACACCAACGTCTCCCATAACCCATCGGAGACGATGGCTGTCGCGCTATGCACTGCCTTCCGTAATTCTCATCGGCTTTGGGGGCTTGGTTTTAACTGCCGCCGGAAGTCGGATAATCCCCGCGCGATCGGTTAAAGTAATGCCGGTAATCGTGAAACGAGTCGAAGTCCAACAAGATGGCTCGACACTTTTTCAAGCACCTGGTTGGATCGAACCAAGGCCGATGGCTGTGGATGTTTCAGCAATGACACCTGGTATCGTTGAACAACTATTGGTTGTGTCTGGTCAAAAGGTCGAGAAAGGTGAGCCAATTGCCATGCTGGTATCTATGGATGCGGAAATCGCTCTCCGGCAATCTGAAAATGCTCTAGTTATCCGAGAAGGCGAGTTGAATCGCGCTAAGGCGGAATTGTCTGCGGCGCGAATTCGCGTCGAAAACCCTGTGCATCTTCGAGTCCAACTCGCTGATGCACAGAGCAATCTGACCAAATCGAGAACCGAACTGGCCAAGCAACCCTTCTTAATTGAAGCGGCACAAGCCAACCTGAAATACGCTCAGACTCGCTTGCAGAGTACCCAATCGGCTCGCGGAGCCATTTCGGACTACATCATCGCTAAGGCTGAGAATGATCATGCCGTTGCCATTGCAAGCTTGAATGAGTTGCTGGAAACAAAACCCAACTTGGAACAGGAATTGAAGGCAATCGAAAACGTGGTTACCACTTTACAGCAACAGTTGGAACTGCTTGTGGAAGAACGTCGCCAACTAGGCGAAGCAGAAGCCGGGGTTCAGTCGGCAGAGGCGTATCGAAATGAGGCAAAGCTATTGCTTCAACAAGCCCAGCTTACGCTTGAACGAAACACCATACGAGCCCCCATGACAGGTCGCATTTTGAGATTGTATGCAGTTCCTGGTACGCGTGTCATGGGGCTTGAAATAGCAGCAGGCCAGAGTTCAAGTCGGATTGTCGAGATGTATGACCCGCAATGTTTGCAGGTTCGTGCGGACGTTCGATTGGAAGATGTTCCATTGGTGAAGCAGGGACAGCCCGTTGTCATTGCGACAGCCTCATCCGCTGAGGCGATTCGTGGGATAGTCCTGCAAATCACGAGTTCCGCAAACATTCAGAAAAATACGCTCGAAGTCAAAGTGGAAATACTTGACCCACCTGCCACCATTCGTCCTGAGATGTTGGTGACTGCGACTTTCTTAGCTTCGATGAGTGAATCGGAGGAAATCGGTACGAGCGAAACGGAACGGATCTTCGTACCTAGGCAGCTTCTACAAACTTCCGAGGCAGGTTCCTTCGTCTGGATCGTTGACGAGCGATCGATCGCTCGTAAACGGGTCGTTGAGCTCGAAGGTAAAGGGACTGGCGAACTCATCGCGGTTAAATCGGGGTTGAACATTACTGACAAGGTAATCACCAGCGAGCGTGAGGAGCTGAAAGATGGATCTAGAGTTCGCGTGACGGGCGATGATACAACGATAGGAGTCAATTAAATGGCACTAGTAGAGCTTCACGGTGTAAGCAAGAGTTTTCGCAAGGGCGATGAAACAATAACGCCGCTTGATGACGTAAGTTTGGATATCCAAGCTGGCGAGTTTGTATCGCTGATGGGGCCAAGCGGAACAGGCAAGAGTACCCTACTTAATTTGGTTAGTGGCATCGATCGTCCAGATTCGGGCAGGATCATTGTCGACGGAACAGATGTCACGAAGCTATCTCGAACGCAGCTTGCGGATTGGCGAGCAGCCAACCTGGGTTACATCTTTCAAACGCATAACTTGATTCCAGTGCTGACTGCGTACGAGAACATTGAGCTTCCTACATTGTTACTCAAGCTGTCTGCGTCGCAGCGCCGCCAACGAGTTGAGTTAGCACTCGAAGCCGTGGGCCTGAGCGATCGCGCTGGCTACTATCCCCGCCAGCTTTCTGGCGGTCAGGAACAAAGAGTTGGGATTGCTCGAGCCATCGTAGCTCATCCGAAGGTTGTAGTCGCAGACGAACCTACTGGCAGTCTAGATTCCGAAACCAGCCAGCAAGTCCAAGTGCTGCTCCGACGGCTCAACCAGGAACTCAACATCACGATGTTGATGGTCACACACGATACGGAAGTTGCAGGGATTGCGACCAGGCAACTTGTGCTCGATCGCGGCAAGTTCGTGAATCGTATGGAGGGAGCTCAGCGATGATTGCTTATGTTCTGAAGACACTCTGGCGACACCGAACGAGGACCATCCTCACGGTTAGTGGTTCCGCCGTCGCTATGTTCGTATTTTGCTTCGTTGGCTCAGTTCAAGAGGGACTGCATCAATTGACAACGGGTTCCGATGCCGATCGCAGTTTGATCGTCTTTCAGGAGAATCGATTTTGTCCGACCACGAGTCGATTGCCGGAGGACTACGTTCTGAAAATCCGCGAGGTTCATGGTGTACGGGAAGTGATGCCTATTCAGGTATGGACCAATAATTGTCGTGCAAGTTTGGACATCATTGTTTTTAATGGCGCGGACCCAACCCAGATTCAGAAATCAAGGCCGCTGAAGCTAGTTAGCGGGAGCTGGGACCAGTTTCGATCGCAGCGGGATGCGGCGATCGTCGGCAGAAATGTTGCTAGCCGTCGCGGGCTTAAGGTAGGTCAGCAGTTTTCAATCGGTGACATTTCCGTTCGTATTGCGGGTGTTTTTGAATCGACCGTTCCATCCGAAGAAAACCTGATCTACACGAGCTTAGCATTCCTTCAATACACTCGTGGGCTGGACTCTGCAGGGCTGGTAACACAACACGAGGTTAAGTTGACCGAGAACGCTGATCCAGATCGCGTGGCGGCAGAGATCGATGAAAAGCTGCGCTCGGGTTCGGTAGCCACGAAGACACGTCGCAAAGGGGCATTTCAAGCAAGCACGCTTTCCGATCTCGTGGAACTCATAGGCTTCGCACATTGGCTTGGCTATGCTTGCGTCGGTTTGGTTTTATCGTTGGTGGCAACAACCACCGTCATGAGCGTGCAAGATCGCATCAAGGAATATGCGGTCTTACAGGCGATTGGGGTGCGACCGCTGACAACGATGCGACTCGTTCTTACGGAGAGCATTTTATTGTGTCTCGTTGGCGGGGCGTTCGGTACTCTTCTAGCGATCGTGGCACTCGGATTTGGTGGTTTTGCTCTTGGTGCCGAGGGTGCAACGATCGCATTCAGACCCTCGGGTAGCCTGGCATTGTCGGGAGTGCTCGTGTCCGTCGTTGTTGGCTTGGTCGCAGGCATGGCTCCCGCAATCCAAGCCTCAACAGCTCCAATTGGTAACGCACTTCGGCAATAGTCCGGAGCTCCCAGCGTTTAGATTTATCGCATTCTCAGCAGAATCGAAGGTAAGGAATGCTTGCTATAACAGTACGACGTCGGTGTTTCCTCGGTTGACTCGCTATGTTTCATTCATTGAGGACTGCTGCATCTCGATTCTCCGGTGGGGACACAAGCGGCCCATTGTCGAGAATCACTTTTATTGCGGCGGAACTCTCTTGGGGCAACTCTGCTAATCCTTCAAGAATAAAATACTCCAGACGCGATTCGGCCAACTGAGCCCCCCAATCGCTTAAGTGATGGTCGTCGCGATAGATGATTTCAAGGCCATCGAGCAGTAGACCTTTTCCATCATTCTCATAAAAATCCGCAGTTGGCACTACCCGACAGCTAGGGAAACGGGCGGCAAGATTGTGAAGCAAAGTGCGTCCTTGCTGCCAAGTGTCCGCGTGCAGTATTGGCCAGTACTGTTTATGATCCTCTTTTGGAACGACACCGCGAAAGCAAGCGTATTGCAGAGCGCTTCGATTTCCTATCTGAGCTAGTCGCGGCGGTTGTTCAATCAGCAGCACTCGGCGAGAGTATTCCTGACAATACGCAATGAATCCCTGTACTTTCTGTTCCTCTTGAAGATCCCATGGAGTGCACAATATCAAAACGTCCGGTCGCCAGCGAGCGATATTTTCTAACCGACTTCGATCGAACTCCTGCTGCATTTGAGCAGAAAGATGTCGACTAGTTTGTTCCGATGTAAGTCCAAGATTCCACGGTAGTGCAACTCCACCCATCGAACAAAAGGAAGCTCTCAGATGGTGACGTTCGATGATCGCCCGGATAGTTGGGGACCACATAAGTCCATGAGAATCGCCGATAACCATGACTTGGATCGCTTTGGATTCATCGCCCAATACGATTCCATCTTCGCGATACGCAGTTAAAGAGGCGAGTGGAGATGGGGCAGCAAAACCGAAGTAAGACGTCCATTTGCCATTGGGGTTGAACGATGCAATTCGTTTGGGATTAAGGTCAAAGGATAGTGTAGATGTGGTCGGCTTGCAAAAGCCGCTTAGATCGTACCCTCGATCCGAAAGCATCAATAGGACGGCAGCGAATCCCAGGACGCCTGAGGCTACAACGATATGAGGAATGATACCTTTCCGCCAACGGGTGGTCTGTTCGATTCCATAGAAACTCATCCATGCACAAAGATAGATTGGAAAGATCAACCATTCTTTTGGCAAATCATTCAAGTACGGTTCGGCGAACACAAGAAAGGGCCAATGCCAAAGGTAGAGTGAGTAG
>JBIJCS010000136.1:0-9843 GCA_044344575.1 Pirellula sp.
AAGCGTAGTAGTTATCGAGAGCTCCGACTTCTTCCCAAGGTTCTTGGTTTCCAGAGTAAAACGTATTTGGGGTAGGGTTTGGGAAGAGTGCTTTGCGGGTGCGTGTGGCCCAGAGAGTATCGCCGCGTGCGACGGATTCACCGTCATGGTTACCGAGTACAAAGTAGAGTGGCACACTGTGGCAAATCGAGCCCAAGTAATAGCGTTGGGATAGGTAGTGGCCGTAGGAGAACTCAGGTTTTTTATATTTGCCGGTCATGAAGGTATCCCCGAGTTCCAAGTGAAAATCGGGTTGATCTGCTGCGACATTTGCGAGGGTGCGCAAGTAGACTTCGCCGCTGGAGTTTTCATCGAGATGGGAGTCCGATGTGACGGTGAAGGTAAACGAATCACCGGTTGGGCGCTGCGTATGAAAAGAGAATTCTGAAGAGCATTGGATCGGAGCATCGGTTGCCGTTTGGTATTCCCAAACATAGTTGTACCGAGTGTTGGCTTGCAGTCCGATCAGTTCGATATTCAGAGGTACTTGCGGTTGAAATTCGATCGGTTTGGTCTGCTGGATAGATTGAGGTGTATTGAAGGGAGCGTAACGAATGGTGCCTTGGCCTTTTTCGAATGGCAGGATGCGGATGGTGATTGCCGAGTCGGTGGGACGCCCGAGGAGAATATCGTAGGGTCGGTTGGGGACATCGTTTGCCGGAGAGGGAGGTTTCTCGTATCCACCCAATCCGCTACCACCCCCTCCCCCTTTGCGTTGACCGCCTCGGCGTTGACCTCCTGTCTGACGCTGCGATTGTTGTTGTGGGTCTTGAGCTTGACGCTCCTGGGGTGCGGATTGGTCGTCTTGGCGAGACGCGTCTTGTGCTGTGACGGGTGGGAACAATGCAGCGAAGGTAATCGAGCAAAAGACCAGAGTGCGGATTGATGGGAGTATCATTGCGATGGTTAGCGTTTGGGTTTCGCGGGATCTTGTGCAACACCGTTCCAGATGCCGATGGAAGCAACTGCCAAGAGGGCAAGGGTTGCAGGACCGCGTTGCAGAATGCTTTTGCAGTTAAGGGGTTTCATCGAGTACAGTCCGGTCGGAGGAGTGATGGAAGGGGTGTTCGAAGAAGTCATCGGGGAGGGAAGTTTGATCGAGGAGCGTTAGTCGGATGGTGATTTGTTCGGGGCCGTAGGGCATTTCCACGAATCGCATGTGTCGGATTTGTCCCGTGATGGTTTCGTAGTGGATTTCGATTCGTTTTGGGCCACGCTGTCCTCGCTTTTTGGTTGCAACGAGGAGGGCTTCCTCTGATCTTTGAAGATCGCTAGCGGTTGGATAACTTTGTTCCGCATCAAGGAATTGGATGTTATAGGCTTGTTGAATTTGCTGCAGGCCTTGTTTTAGGTTGACCAATGGGATTGCATGTTCGTGGCCTGGGAGATCTCGATTGAAATGGTTTAGGTCTCGACTGCGTCTAACGGGGCCTTGCGGGGCGACAGCCCAACTGAGTTTCCCGTTGCTACCTGTGACAAAGGCAAGTGGCGTATTTGGATTTCGGATGAGCACAAACTTGTCGGTACCTTGGACGAACAACTCAGCGGCATCGAGGGAGGGTTTTGGGGGGCGTAGGTTTTCTGCTTGTTTCGTTTTTTGTTTTTTGAGGCTACCGGTTTGTTCGAGTTGGATTTTGTAGTGCTGGTTGCTGCTGGAATTCGCGTTGAGGATCTTTTGAAATTCGCTGCCGGCGAACGAGTTGTTTCGCGAGGGAATGGCGAGCAGGAGCAAGATCAGAATCGAGGCTGCGAGTGCGAGTAGCAAGTAAGAAGATCGCGAGCGGGAGGATTGTGTTTGTCGCTGGTTTGCGACCGAGGTCGGAGTAGGGTTGTTGGAGATTAGCGTCGGTTTTACGGATTCAGCGATGATTGGGGTAGTATTGTAGATTGGGGCAGTGTGGTAGAGCTGTTCGTGTAGCAACGCAATTTGACGGAAGGTAGTTCGATGACTTTCCGAGTTGTGCAAGAGGTTTTGCAACTGCTGGAATTGGGCTTCGTCGATCTCATGATCGAGGTAGAGGTGGACGAGTTGCTCAACATCGTTTTGCATTTATTTCTCTCCTTCGACTTGGGCTTGGAGCAGGATGCAATCTCGTAGACGTTCGCGGATACGTTGGAGAGTTTTGGAGATGCGGTTGGGTGTACTGTCGAGGATATGGGCGATTTGTTTTGGGGATTTGTTCTCGGCGTAACGAGCGTGGCATATTTCTTTTGCGCGACCATCGAGTTGCGAGAGGCAATGTTGCAGGTGTTCGAGTTGCTGTAGCTCTTGGGATTCGGTAGCCGCAAAGGAGTCGGCGAGTGAGACGAGGAGTTCGTCGTCGAAAATAATTGCGTTGCGACTGATCGAACGAAAGTAGTTTTTGATGTGGTTACGAGCGATTCCCATGGTCCAAGCCGTGAAAGGGGATTGGGGATCGTAGCGGCTGAAGGATTCGAGAACCGCGATAGCGATTTCTTGCATGAGGTCATCGCGTGCGGATCGATCTCGCACCATGGCACCGACGTAACTGGAGACGACCGGTTGGACGAGGGTCCATTGGCGCATCGCTTGTCGTGCGGATTCGTCGACCATGGCAATGAAAGGCTCTTAGGAAGGAAATGGGTCTAGAGTGAGTTAACCCGTGGGGAGAGATCATGACAGAGAATTTGGAAATTTTTTCGAAATTCAATGTTTTGGTGTTGGGTGTCTTGTTGTTGGAGGGGGGCTGGTTTTTGGGGATGTGTGGTATCTTGGTAGCTACAAAATAGGGTTTGTTGATCGAGGCACGAACGCTTGGCGAGGATTTTGTGTATTTGGAGACTGATTCGACGATTTGCGCGATTGCGGCTGGCAGCGAGGGGGCTTTGCGGGGCGTGATACGGATCTCTGGTCCGCTGACGTTGGATGTATTAAAGCGGTTATTCCCCGAGTTGGCGGTAGAGTTTGGTGCACAGCGCGGAGCCCGGCGGTACGAGGGTGCGTTGCGGCTTGAGCGGTTAGGCACTGTCTTGGTCGGGGTCTATTATTGGCCTGATGCTCGCAGTTATACCGGGCAACCTTCTGCTGAGTTTCACCTGATTGGTTCGCCGGTCGTGATGGAGGAGGTGCAGCAAGTACTGTTTCACAGTGGGGTTCGCATGGCGCAACCTGGCGAATTTACGTTGCGAGCATTTCTGGCGGGGCGGATGGATTTGACGCAATGCGAAGCGGTGTTTGGATTGATCCATGCGCAAGGCGAGCGAGCGTTTCAAGTTGCCTTACAGCAGTTAGCCGGTGGGTTAGCGACACCGCTCAAGCAACTGCGCAAGGAGCTAATCGAGTTGTTGGCGGATTTGGAAGCGGGGTTAGATTTCGTCGACGAAGACATTGAATTTGTGGAACGCTCTGAAGTTCTCGAGCGATTGGATCGGGCAGAACGGGAGGTGCAGGTATTGGTCGATCAGATCGAGCAACGACGCGGTCAGAGCGTCGAGTTTCAAGTGGTCTTGATCGGGGCACCGAATGCCGGCAAGAGTTCCTTGATCAATGCGATTGCGCAGAGAGATGTCTCGATTATTAGTCCAGAACCTGGGACCACTCGGGACTATGTGCGTACGCGATTGGATTTGGGAAATAATCGAGTCGATCTGTTGGATACGGCTGGATTGGAATTTACGGAAGTTGCGAGTCCGTACCAGGAAGCCACCCCTGGGTCGATAGCGCAGCAGAAGACTTGGGAGCAACTTCGCGATGCCGATTTGGTTTTGTTGTGTGTACCTTACGAGTTCGATGGGGAGGAGAATGGGACCAAACTGCAACTCGAGGAACGCTTGAGCAGGGAGTTAACAGGAAAGCGGGTGTGGGGAATTCGTACCAAATTGGATCAGGAGATCGGCGAGCAATGCCTGGTTCAACGGGGAGAGCTGGGGGTACGTGAGCATAGCTGGCCGATCTCGATTGAGCGAAGTTTTGCGGTTTGTAGTTTGGATCGACGTGGTATCGATGCGTTAGTCGCCGCGATCGAACAGACCGCTGGAGACTGGCGCGGTGAGAGCATGGATGTGGTTCCGCTGACTGGGGTACGTTGTCGGTCAGCGTTGGTGCGAGGGTTGGAAAGTTTGGGGATAGCGAGGCAAGCGGCGGAGGAGGGGTTAGGGGAAGAGATCGTAGCAGGAGAGTTGCGAGTAGCTCTTGAGGAGTTAGGGCAGGTAGCCGGAACCGTTGCCAACAACGACATTCTCGACGCATTGTTCAGTCGTTTTTGTATCGGTAAATGAGTTCTTGAGAGCCCACCGGGTGTTTTGCTGTGCGGAGGTGACTCGGTTGCAAGTGCTTGCTTATGTCATTCTTTGGCAAATAGGCAAGTTTAAGGCTTTGGCGTCTCACGGAAGTCCGTGACCATGTCCAGAATTTCTTGCAAGCGATCCAACCGTTGCGAATCGGCAGGATCTAATTCGCAGTGGGTCAGGAGATTGCATAGGGTTAAGACGGTCGAAATGCGGTGCATTTGCAGGGCGTCTTCTAAATGGAATAGGGGGGAAGGGTTTTCGGCGATGTAAGCGTTCCAGGCTGAATTCCAAGCTGCATGGGCGACGAGAGTCTGACGAGAACTGTTGGATGGCGTGGACATCGATGGAGTGGACATCGATGGAGTGGATTTCGATTCTAGGAGAAGTGAGCCGATGGCCCGAGCGAAATCGAATCCTTGCCAGCGATAGTCAGCTTGAGCGAAGTCCAGTAGTCCGCTGACGTGGTCTGTTTCGAAGAGCCAATTACCTCTCCAAGCATCTCCGTGCCCCCATGAGCAATGTTGATTGGGAGCGTTGCGAACTTGTTGTTCGAGGGCTTGGAGGGGAAGCAGGGATTGAGTTGCGATGCTTTGGCATCGCTCGAGGGCTTCGATGGTTTTTAGCAAGTCGAGTTCGGGGGCTTTCGCGGCGATTGCAGCAACTTGTGCTTTTTGTTTTGCGAACTTGTTTTTGACCAGAATCTGGAGGCGTTCTAAGCGATCGCACAATCGGGGGTCGGACCAGGAGCTAACAAGCCATTTTGGTTCGGGCGATGGAGTCAGGGAGTGAAGGGAGAAGTCCTGAGCGGCGCGATGCAATTGGCCCAAACGGCGGGAGAGGGAGAGGATTTGCGGTTCAGAGGCAAGGCCGACGCGAGGTATAGAGGTACCTGGCAGCCATGGCATCAGTTCCCAGATACCGGAGTTGGGATCGAGCAAAATGGTATTCAGCAGTGTGGTATTCAGCAGAGTTGTATTCAGCAGTGTGGTATTGGATGGATCCTCGAAAGGGGAGGCAAAGTGTTTGTGGAGATTTGCGAGAGGTTTTGACCAAGCGATAGGGCAGGAGATCCAAGGTCCGAGTTCCCAGTGCAGAGCGCGTTGGAAGTGGTGGATTTGGGAGGTCCGATTGGGATCAAGGTTTGGAGAGTATTTCAGAGCGAACGCAGTTTCAGGTTGGTCGGTCGCGAGGGTGATCCGATAGAGGGTAGCACCGGAGAAACTGTTTGTGGTGGGAGAGACGCAGTGGTATTGGGGGCAACTGTATTTTGAGGTAGCATCGCGGGAGAGAAGGATGCTTTGCGTTCCTTGTTCGGGGCCCGACTGGGATTGCCAGTCGGGGCCAAGAAGTTTGGTTAGAGCGAGACCTACATGGGTAGGGAGGTGCAGGTTCAAGATGCTACCTCAGGGCCGACTACTTCGCCATTTCGTGTGCGTCCGAAGACGAGTTAGTGTCTGGACGCTTGGAGTTTGGATACGAAGTCGTGGCGTAGGAACTGCGTGGGTTAGACTTGTTCTTCGTCGATACGCAGAGGCCGGTAGCCACCGATGCTCTTGTAGTAGAACAGGAGTCCCAAGTAGATCAGGGCCATGGTAGCTGGGATGAACGAGTCGATACGCAGTGCTTTGCGATCCCCTTGTTCGCTGGCGGTGACCAGTTTTTGTTGGGTTTCGGATCGTTTGTCTTTTTCGACGGCGCGAGATTCTTCGACGGCTTTACCGTTCAAACCGTAGACGGCAGTGGCACCGATATTCAAGAAGGTGCTTGGGTTTTCGGCTTTGTATTGTTCGGCCATTTGCGCGTCGACTTCTCGCATTGCTTCGCCTGCGAATCGGTCTTTAACGTATCCCAAGCCTGGTCCACCGATCAAGCCGGCGGAGAGCATACCGATACCGCCCATGATCGACATTGCCACTGCGCCGGATTTTGGATAGCGGTCGCCGACGACAGCGAGCATGGTTGGCCAGAAGAAGGTTTTCCCGACAGCGTAGACGCCCAGAGCGGCGAGTGCGACGGGGAAGGAGGTCATGTTGCTAGAGAGGTTCAGACCGATGCAAGCGATGACTGAGCAGACCAAGAGGAGGGCGATCGGTTTGAGGTTGAGTTTGGTTTCGATCCAGTGAGCACAGAAGCGCAGACCGAACATGATGGCTGAGGTCCAGAGGAACAGGGCTTTGCCTTCACCGGAGCTGAAGAGGTTACCGGTGATGTTTTGGATCCAGGAGTCCGTACCGAGTTCTACGGAGCCGACGAGTGCGTGAGTTAGGAAGAGGATGAATAGGATCGCGGATCCCATTGCAAAGTTTGTGATGGCACCGGCAGCGATGAGGAGGACACCGCCGATGGCGTAACCGATGAGGTTAGCAGGTGCGTTTGGAGCGATTTGTTTGATGATATCCGCGAAGAAGAGGGACAAGAGGTAGCAGGCTACGAGTGAGCCGAGCAGACCGACGGACTTGTACATTTCGGCGAACGAGGTACCGGAAGCTGCAGCTTCTGATTTCGGGAAGTGTTGTCCCATGAACATTACGGCGTAGGCGATTGTTGGCAACAGGTACAGAGCGAGCTGCAACTGCCAAGAGAGCTTCAACCAGTCGTCGAGAACCCAGCCGAGAGCGGAGCCGATGACGAGACCAGCGGGCCAGCTAGCGTGCAGGATGTTAAGGTAGTGGGTACGGTTGTTTGGGAATACGGTGGCTACGAGTGGGTTGGCGACAGCTTCCAAGGTACCGTTGGCGTACGCGAAGATGAAGCTACCCCAGAAGAGCATGCTGTAGGCGTTGGAGGGACCTGCTGCGAAGGTCACGACAGCGGAGAGGATGTGCCCGAGGAGTGCGAGGACAACGAGTTTTCCGTAGCCGAGTTTATCGACGATAAGGCCGCCGATGATGATTCCAAAGCAGAAGCCGGAGAGTCCTGCACCGGTGATGGAGCCGAGTTGTTGGTCGTTGAAACCAAACTCTTGTTTCCAGTTATCGAGGATACCACCGCGGATCGCGAAGCCGACCCCTGCAGCGAGGATCGCCATGAAACCAGCCCACAGCAAGCGGTAGGCGTTGGGGACCAGAGGCCCGGATGATTCGGATGTAGTGTTCATAAGATCGGTAACAACACAAAATAGGGAGAGAGATGTGGGGGGGAAAACGGACTGCGGGATCCGTGAGTGCCTTGGGGTTGCCTTGGGCATTTCGGAGCTTGGCAGACCCAGAGAGTCTAATCCGCAATGGTCGCGAATGCTACCACACTAACGGCATAAACGTTGCCCTGGAGGTTCGCATAAAGGGCTTGCGTGAACCGTTGCCGGTTGGATTGCCGGCAGAACCGTTACAGAGTGCAAGGCTTACCGCGTCTTAGGCTTACTGCGTCTTAGGCTTTTCTGCGTCTTAGGCTTTTCTGCGGAGTTGTCGATAATGGCGGATCAGTTGGTTGGTGGAGCTATCGTGGTTTAGTTTGGGGGCGGAGGTTGCTTCGAGTTCTGGGACGATGCGTTGGGCGAGGACTTTACCAAGTTCGACACCCCATTGGTCGAAGGAGTCGAGTCCCCAGAGGATACCTTGGACGAAGACGCAGTGCTCATAGAGGGCGACGAGTTTCCCGAGGGCGGCGGGGGATAGTTGATCGAGCAGAAGGATACTGCTGGGGCGGTTCCCTTCGAAGACGCGGTGGGGGACGAGCCAGGATGGGGTTCCTTCGCTGAGGACTTCGTCGTGTGTTTTTCCGAACGCGAGTGCTTCTGCTTGGGCGAAGACGTTTGCCATCAGCAGGTCGTGATGTCGACCGATGGGGTTCAGGGAATTAGCGAAAGCGATGAAGTCACATGGGATGAGCCGGGTGCCTTGGTGGATCAATTGGTAGAACGAGTGTTGTCCGTTGGTGCCTGGTTCCCCCCAGTAGATGGCACCGGTATTGTAGTCGACAACAGAGCCATCGAGTCGAACGCGTTTGCCGTTGCTTTCCATGGTGAGTTGTTGGAGGTAGGCGGGGAAGCGTTTGAGGTATTGGTCGTATGGCAGAACGGCTTGTGTGTGTGCTTGGAAGAAATTCACATTCCACACCCCGAGGAGAGCCATGATAACAGGTAAGTTTTCGGGCCAGGGGGCGTAGCGAAAATGTTGATCGATAGCGTGGAAGCCGTCGAGCATTTCGCGGAAGGCTTGAGGGCCGATGGCGAGCATGGTTGAAAGTCCGATTGCGGAGTCCATCGAGTAGCGTCCGCCGACCCAGTCCCAGAAGCCGAACATGTTAGTTGTATCGATACCGAATTCAGTGACTTTCGATGCGTTGGTCGAAACAGCGACGAAGTGTTTCGCGACGGCTTGGTCGTTTGCACCGAGTTGATGGAGCAGCCATGATTTTGCGCTTTGCGCGTTGGCCATGGTTTCTTGGGTGGTAAACGTTTTCGAAGCGACGATAAAGAGCGTTTCTTCCGCGTTTAAACCGTGTAGGGTTTCGGCGAGATCGGTTCCGTCGACATTAGAAACGAAGAGGAAGCGTCGGGAGCGATCGCAGAAGTGTTTGAGAGCTTCGTATGCCATAACGGGTCCGAGGTCGGATCCGCCGATTCCGATATTCACGATATTGCGAATAGGTTTTCCTGTATGACCTTTCCAAGTATCGCTGCGAACGGATTGGCAGAATCCTTGCATTTGATCGAGAACTTGGTGGACATCTGGGACAACATTTTTTCCATCGACGTGAATAGCTGCATCGCGTGGAGCGCGGAGAGCGGTGTGGAGGACAGCTCGGTTTTCAGTGATATTGATGGCTTCTCCGGTGAACATCCGTTCGATCGCATCGCGGAGGTGGGATTGGTCAGCGAGGTCGAAGAGAAGTCCGAGCACGGTATCATCGATACGATGTTTGGAGTAATCCAAGTAGATTCCTTCCGCATGTTGGACGAGACGTTCACCGCGTGCAGAGTCTTGAGCGAAGAGTTCGCGCAGGTGTAATTTTTCGATCCGGTGAAATTCTTTTTGGAGTTGGGACCAAGCGGGGAGGAGAGTTAGAGGTTGTTGGTTGTGGGTGGGGTGCAAGTTTGCCATAGTGGATCGAGAGTGCTAACAGAGAGTGAAGAACTGCGATTGCTTGGAGAATACAGACCTAGGGTGGGATGGGTTGCGAGGGTGGTTTACCGTAGTCCGCCGATAAAACGCGAGAAGTCTTTATCGAGTTTTTCCAAGTCGTCTCCGAAAGCGTTTTGGAAATCGTCGAGGCGTCTTTGTGGATCGGACGGGTCACCGGGTAGACGCGCACCGAGCTTGCGCAGGTAGGCAACGTATTCTTTCGGTTTGCGTTTCAGTAGGTAGAACGTCAATCCCCAGCCTTCTGCATACGCTGCGGTCGAGGAGTCCGTTTGGCGAAACCTATCATCTTTGGTCAGGAGGGATCGCAGGGAGTCGGTGGGGCGTAGGCGAGCGTATTGGCGGAGTTGGAGAAGGTTATAGGGGTTTACTTTTCCTGCACCGGCCCAGCCTGCTGCGGAGCGGAGGTCTGGGGATTCGAAGAAAGTCGCGATACCTTCGCTGACCCACAGGGGGTAGTCACCGAGCCGTG
>JBIJCS010000626.1:0-2658 GCA_044344575.1 Pirellula sp.
TTGTGATCGTGGCAATGGGCGCATTGAAAAGTTAGGCCTAAGAACGCTTTTCCAGTGTGTTCGACGGTGTTGCGCATCCAGTCATTGGGATTCAGGGCATACCAATTCCGAATGATGTAACCGGTCGCTACAGCGGCTTGCATGTCCCCTGGTTTATACTCGTCTGCGGCGAGCATTTCTCGGATCATTTGATCGTAGCCAACGTCGTTATTCAGCGAGCGAACGATCCAGTCTCTCCAATGCCATAATTGTGGAGCGCTGTTCCAGACATCCGGAACGTACCGACGTCCGAACCAATCTGCGTATCTCCATACATCCATCCAATGTCGTCCCCAACGTTCTCCATACTGTGGGGAAGCCAGAAGGCGATCTACGATGGCAATGTAGGCTTCTGTGGAGGGGTTCTGTTCGAAAGCGTCCAGTACATCGATAGGTGGAGGAAGGCCGATCAAGTCCAGGTATAGGCGACGCAGACGTTGTGCTGGAGAGGCGATTGGTTGAGGGGCCAAGCCTTCGCGCTTTAGGGCTTGGTCTAAGAACGCATCGATTGGATGTTCGCTACCTTGTGGAAGTTTGGGGCGGACAGGTTGTTTGAATGCCCAATGTTCGCTTGGAGCGGGTTCGGGTTCATCTAGTAATGGCAGTGGGGCGCCTTGTTGGATCCACGTTCGCAAGCGATTGATTTGTTCGCTTTCTAGCGCATGGCCTTCTGGGGGCATACGGATCTCGGAATTGTCGGTCGCAATGCGTTTTAGTAGTTCGCTGGCTTCTACATCGTCGACGCGAAGGATTGGGCCATTTTCGGAGCCATGATGGATGGCTTTGGCAGTATCGAGTCGCAGTCCACTTTCTTGTTTCAGTGCTCCGTGGCAGGCGAAGCAACGTTGGTGAAGAATTGGGCGAATCTCTGAGGTGAAATCGATTTGTGGGGAAGTTGTCGGGGGCGAATTGGGTGCGTTCTTGGCGGTGAGAAGTTCTGTGTCAGAGGGTGTGTTTACGGAGACGTTTGGTTTTGGTGCGACGAATTCCATGGCGTATAGATCAGCGTCGGTCAATTCAAAGCGTATACGGATGGGTTGTCCAATGAGTTTGGAGAGAGATGTTGATGGATCTTTCCAACGCACTTGATGTTCAATTGCATCTCCGACAAAAGGAATGGAGTCTTCGAAGCGAAAGCCATCGAGAGGAACGCCTTGAGGGGTGGTAAGTTCAACGCGTAGAGATCCGCCCGCGCTCGTTGAGGCATTGACACGAAGTTGTTCTCCACCCATGGTCAGCGGTTTTGTGGTCGCGATACCAGGGTCAGCATCTGCGTGGATTGAGGCGAATCCATCGATTCGCAGTGTGAATCGTCTAAATGGGGTTACATACAATGAAAGCTCGGATGGTCCGTGAGGGGTGAATCCAGTGGGTACGATGTGCCAAGCGGCGTAGTTGGAGCGATTGCCCCAACGGTTCGGATCGAGTCCTGGTCTCAAGAAGGCTTGTCGAAACGTCCGATCAAACGGGCTGTCTGTACGAGCTGTCATCAAGAGGATGTCGGTGGATTCTCCACGTTCAGGATGAAATCGAGTGGGGGTAGCGATAGTGATATGTGGGGCGCGAAAGTAGGGGTGTGCTAGAGACGTGTAGAGATGTTCGCCGGGCAGGTTTGGTCGCATGGGAACCGGTTGAGACCATTGCACAAAGTCTTTCGATGTAGTCCGGCAAATCGAGCGTAGTTTGCCATCGAGGAAATGTCGAAAGTAGCAAACGTACTGGGATTCGGCGGTAGACCAGAACGCGACGTTTTGAGAGTCGAACGCGTACTCTTTGGTGTAATTGATCACGGGTGCTTGTTGAAGTTTCTTCCAATGGATTCCATCGGAGGAAACGAATGCAACAAGCCCGGACTTGACCGTTCCCGCGAGGGCTTTGAATTTGTGCTCTGCCGGTGCGTCTGGGTTTTCGTCGAGGAAGGGAGCGAAGTTATGGCAGTAGGGGGCTTCGTGGAGGATGACATTGTTGTCTTTGTTTCCATTGAGTTCGACGATACCCAGAGAAGGTTTTGTCCAATGGATCCCGTCGCGGCTTTCGCAGTACCGCGTTACTTCTGTGACGTCACCGTCGAATTTAGAGCCGCGGCCATCTCGGGTATACATGCGATAGATTTGACCATCCCAGACGATGGTTCCGTATTCCATCGGATCAGCGGGTTGTTGCATTGGTTCTGTGGGTTTCGGCTCATGCAACTTGAGGGTGAGTCCATCGAGCGTATCGATCAGATAGCGATCGACAAAGAGTTCACGGCGGGTGCCGATTTGCAAGGGTTCGGTATTGGCTTGCTGGGCGAAGAGGTCGTTTGACGAGGGCGTGAGAGGGAGACTTGCCGCGAGTGCGAGAACGGTAGCAACGAGAGTTGGAAGCCGATGGGAACAAGGGGAGCAAGCGCGCGGGCCCCTGGGTGGGGCAGGGTGGGAGGTTGGCATGGTCGACCTGATGGGCGGGAGAGCAGACGCAGTTTAGCGGGAGAGCTAACGCAACTGAGGGGGGGCTGCGTTGGCCGATTGGATATCCGTTGTGCTCGGCCCGACTTGTTCGAGCGCCTGGAGGACTTGGGACTCCGTCAAAATGTCTTCCAAGACGATTGGATTCTGGGGGTCTCCGGGTTTGTAGATC
>JBIJCS010000137.1:0-9834 GCA_044344575.1 Pirellula sp.
GGGCGTTGCAAGAAGACAACCGAAAGTTCGATGTCTTTACGGGAGAGTTGTTGAATTCGCCCGAGGTTGAGACGGCCGATTGTATGATCTTTGAAGTGGGTGGAGAGGAAGCCAACTTTAAGTTTTTTGCCTTGGGGTTTGACAGATTCTTTTGGTTCAGTGCAGGTGACTCCTCGATAGATTTTGCCCAGGTTTCGCATAATGTCTCGATCGTTTTCACCTTGGTAAACCAAGTAGAAGGATGTATCGGCGAGCGCGTGGGTGGTATCAATTTCGATACGGTCATTAACCAGTGCATTCACGCAGGTTGCAAATCTATTTCTCCAGTAGGTAATTTGCTCTTTGTTTTCGTAAACGATTGGAAGGACTTTAGCCGCTAGGACCAAGTTCATCGCTTGCGGGTTTGATTTTTGGGCTTGTTCGAGATGGTGAAGTGCTCGGGTGGGTTGATTGATGACTTGGCACAAGACACCGAGGTTCTGGTGAGCGGGTGAGAAATCGGGGCGTTCGTTTGTTGCTTGTTGATAGCAGGTGATCGCAGCGGCTTGGTCGCCCATATCTTGATACAGGTTACCGAGGCGGTTGAGTAGATCTGCGGATTTGGGAGCAATTTCTAGGGCATTGCGCAGTGCCTCGAAGGCTTGTGAGAATTCGCCTTGGGCGTGAGCTCGGTCGGCTTGGCGGATCGATTCGGAGAGGGCTACAACGGGATCATCGGTTGTGATTTGGGAGGCGTTGAGAGTGGATTGCGTTGGGTTACTTTGTTTTGGTGTGTGGGTTGTTTGGAGTGTTGGAGCAGTTGTTGGAGTAGTTGTTGCTGGCTCTGTGGATCCAATTCCCCATTGGTGAGGGGGACGAGGTTCCATGGTATGGAGTTGCAATGGTGGAACTATCCAGACTTCTTCGTCTTCGCCTTTGACGGGTGATGGTCCGACGATTTTTGGGTTTCGTACCTTGGGGATTACATCGACAGCGAAGAGTTCTTCGACACCTGTTTTAAATCGCAGTGTTGCGATGGTACGTCCGGAGTTGATGTCGACGATGCCGAGTCCACAGTTTAAGGAATCGGGGTTTTCACCGATGGGTAGTCCGCCGAAGATATTGGTTTCACGGATGCGGGAGAGTCCAACAAAAGCGTAGTTACCGAAGAATGCTAGTCCTCGTGTGTATCCTGGTAGTTTTGCGACGGATTGCAGGTGACCTGTTTGAATATCGACGGTTGAGAGTTCGCCGAGTCCCGAGTTTAGCACCCATAATTTACCTTGGTAGATTCTTGGTGAGTGAGGCATGCAGAGGCCATGGCAAACGACTTGTCCGGATGGAACATCGAGGATTGCGCCACCATTGCGTTTATTTTCTCTCCACCCTGCAGGTTGATCGCTTTGTCCCAGAACGGTGACGAAGCGAGGCAGGCCGTTTTCCATGGCGAGTCCATTGAGGTGGCATCGGTCTTGATCTATCAGTTGGGAGATGAATGGGGGGCGCCAACGTGGGAAAAAGTTGTAGGCATCATCGAGTGTGCAGAGGCAGGAGAAGAGTGTGTTGACGACCCAAAGGCCTTCATTGCCGAAGGCAAGATCGTGTCCGTGGATGCTACCAGTGACGAAGCTATTGCGGGAGAGATAGCATCCATCGTAGGATTTTGCGGGGGGGATATTTGGGGCGACGTCGTGAGCGGAGTGCAGGAAGTGGATTTGGCGGCGCGATCCGATAGCAATTTGATTGCGGGCGACGGCGACCCCCATGACTTGGTCGAAAGTGTGGAAGGAGAAGCTGGGTTTATCTTGGGAGCTACCGACGACGACAAGCTTGCCTGCTTGGTAGGTGGAGATCAAGACCGAGAGGTTCAGTTGATGCAGAACGAGTGGTAGGTTGTTCGAGTGTTCGTACTCAACAGCGACTTGGTCCATGGGTTGGGGGTTGGACTTTTGGGAATCTGACATACGTCGCCCTGCTAGATTGTTTCTTCCGAGGAGAGTTCATCGTAGAGAATTCGAGAATGGATGAGAGAGGTGCGCTATGATTGTAATCACTGGGTGGGATCTACGCCAAGTGAAATGATAGGAACGACGAGGGGTTCGCTTAGGAGTACGAGGCTTAGGCTGACCATTTCCGGGTGGAGTCGGAATTGTCGGCAGAGGACTTTGCGGTAGGAGAGGAGTTGGAATCGGTGGTGTTCAGTGCGTTCGGCGACCCAGGGTTCGAGGGGTAGATTTTGTGGGCGAAGATCTGTTTTGAAGTCGATGATTTCAGCGCGGACGACACGGTTTGCGTCGTATCCCAAGACGCAGCGATCGATGATTCCTCGGATGAGTTGACCATCCATCCATTGCAGGAGTCTTCGTTCGTTGGTGACTTCTAGTCGGAGCGGGGAAGGTTGATGCCAATGGTTATATCGCTCACGGCTTAAGAGTTGGCGAATCGTGGGGCTATCGCAGTAGTCTAGGAAGCGATCTGCGATTGTTTCCAGTCGAAGTTGGGTCATTTCATCGCGAGTCAGAGCGGTAGCTGCGAGTCGGAGTAGTTCTTTCTTTTCTGGTTTGACTTCTTCGATCCAGGGGCGAACTTCTTCGAACCAGCGGTGGACGACTTTTCCGATGATTGCTCCGCTGGCATCCTCTTCTTTCCAGATGGGTTGTAGGGGTTCAAGGCTTGTGGTGATTGCATCGGGATTAGCATCTGGTCGACTTGGGGCCATCCATTGGGGTTCGGTGGTGTCGTTCGGATGTGCGAGTTCGATAGAGAGTGTTTGTTTTTTGGGTGGGGTAGATGGTAGTGGGGTCGTTTGTTTTGAGGATTGTTTTTTCGAGATTTTCTCGACCCAGTTTGGATCACCCCATCGGTGCAGTAGAGCACCGGGTTCAGTGCGGGATTGATCATTCGCGAAGGCGGACTGGAGTGCAGAGCCCCATTGTTTGATAGGGGATTTTCCGGGTGGGGCAAACAGATAGAGTGCGTTTCGGGCGCGGGTCAGAGCGACGTAGAATAGGCAAAGTGCTTCACCTAGTTGTTGGAACATGGTTTCTTGGCAAGCGATGCGCCAATCGGTGGGTAGGTATTTTTGGAGATCTTTGTTGACGTTTCGCATGATTGCGATGGGTGGACCGGTGCGATCGGCTCGCATGGCGATGAGTTTGGGGCTTTGTTTAACGATTTGTTGATCGAGTGCAGGGATAAAGACGGCGTCGAATTCGAGACCTTTGGATTGGTGGATAGTCATGACGCGAATCTTGCTTTCGCCGGGTAGGGCTACGCGAGTGGATTCGATGCGATCGAGGAATTCATTGATTTGCGACTGTTCTGCGGCATCGAATCGATAGGCTTGGTCGACGAGTTGCAGCAATCGTTCTTGGTCTCTTTCGGTGCATTCGGGAGCGAGATGATTCACGAGTGAGCTGACGGTGATACCGAAGCCCACTGCGTCGAGTTTTTCGCGCAGTGTGCGGGAGATCTCGGTAGGATCTGCGATGGTCGTTTCGTCCCAATAAGATTTCAGGGGCGAGTTCAAGATATGGAAGTAGGCGAGTGAGTCGCCGGGATGTTCGGCGAGTTGCAGAGTGCTATGGATTAGAAGTACGGGTGCTGTATCGACGAGTGGGTTTCCGCCTTCTTGGCTGGCTTCGATGCCGCGATCTCTTAGGAGGGAGATCATTTTGGCGACGTCGGAGTTTGTACGAGTGAGGATTCCGATGGTGATAGAGTCGGAGCGTTGATGCAATTCAGCGATAGAATCTGCGATGTCTTCATCGATTGAAATGAAGGGAGCTTCTCCGTCGACTTGAGATTCACGTTGTTTTGCATTCCATAGTTCGACGACTCCAGGGAGTTCTGTTCTTTGGGTGGTATGGTCAATGAAGAATCGATCGATCCATTGGTTGATCACGGGGTGTGAAAAGCCTTCTTCGATTTTATTATCGTCTTCGCTTAGATAGTTAGGATGTTTGGCGAGGCCGCGAAAAGCTTCGTTGACGAATTGCATGATGACTGGAGAGCTACGGTAGCTTTCGGATAGTTTTTCGTTTCGGATGTTCTGGATTTGTTCTCCGACGGATTCAAAGATTTCGGAAACACCTCCGCGCCAAGCGTAGATTGCTTGTTTAGTATCCCCGACACAGAAGAACGAGGTTCTTCGTTTGCTACGTGATTGGTTTGCTACGATGGCTTCGGCGAATGGTTTGAGGATTTGCCATTGAGCCGGAGAGGTGTCTTGGAATTCATCGAGTAGGAGGTGATCGATGGGGCTATCCATACGGTGAGCGATGCTTTCCATTTCGGGCAATGGCTCATTGGATTTGTTTTCGGCGTTTTTTTCAACGAGTGATTTCATCCATGCGGCGAGTCGTTCGGAGATATCGGAAAAGGTGACGACGCGGCGTTGCTGTTTGAGTCGATTCAAGCATTTGTCGTAGGTAGCGAGGATTTCGTAGGCAGCAAGGTTTTGTTTGCTACGCATTGCGCCGAGAATGCTAAGAGCATGTTGGATTAGGACACGAGTGGGTCGAATGTAATCGTCGTGCAATTCCGAGCGACTGTAGGTGGGAATTGGATCGAGGCAGGCGTAGACGATTTTTTGGGACAAGAAGCCTTCCCAGTCTTTTGCGAGATAAGCGACTCTGGCGGATTCTTTTGCTTTGGTTTGGTTTTTGTTTTTTAGTTCTAGGTGTTCGAGTTCCTTGAGGGCTTGTTCGATTTTTACTGGTTCGGGAGCAGCGGGGGAGGGGAGGTTGGTCCAAGCTTCTTTGGGGGCTTGGCGAAAGAGTTCGTAGGCATCGTTGATTACATTTTCGATTTCTACTCGCACGCCGCGAACGGCTTGTCCTTTGGAGAGTTGGGAGATCAGTTCGCGGAGGTGGCGATGTTCGATGGTGTCGAAGAGTTGTGTGATTGCTTCGCGTTTGAGCAGTTCTTCTTGGGGAGTATCTAAGAGGGTCCATCCGGGAGGCATGCGCAACTCGAGGGCGAAGGATTTAGCGAGTTGCGAGTAGAAGCTATCGAGGGTGCTTACGCGGAATCGGTGGAGGTGTGAGCAGAGTCGCGCGAGTTGGTATCGCACATGCTCTTTGCTGATTTGCATGGGTGCGATGATATCTTGTAGACGTTGGAGTCCAGCGTCTGTTTGGCATCCTTCGGATAGCCAACCGAGGATACGATGGAGGATTTCACCGGCGGCTTTGCGGGTGAACGTGGTAGCGAGGATTGAATCGAGTGGTTGGTCGGTGAAGAGGAGTCGTGCGGCACGGGAAGCGAGTTGGTATGTTTTCCCTGTTCCGGCAGAAGCGAGGATCATGCTGGGTTGGAACCAAGCGTCGTTGGGTTCGCCTTGGGCGAACATTGGTTCGACGCTGATTCGGCGTGGGACGACGGGTTCTCGTTCGTTTGGAGAGTCTGCATGGATTTGCTGAGCGGAGCTCGTTTGCTGTGCTGATTGATTTTGCAGTGCTGATTGATTCGATTGGTCGTTTGTCGGGATTGGTTCGGTTGCGTGGGTTTGAATTTCTTTTTCGAGGTCCCAATTCCAGGGTCTTACGACGGTGCGTTGGGTAATGAAACGGTAGTCATCCCAGTCGAGAACTGTTGAGTTGTCGGGAGGCCAGAACTCACCTCGGAGGACTTTTCCGGCGATTTCTTTTGCCGACTGGAGGGCGGCTTGGTGTTCATCGGCGGTGAAGTCGGCGAATACAAATTTTGTCTCTGCGATATTTTTGGGAAGGAGGATATATCCGAAGAGGACGTTGCTTAGATCTGTGATTCCCAGTTTTGAGATGAGCGTACCGTAGAGTGGAAGTTGCCAATCTTTCCAAGTCCCGTCGGATTTCAGGTGATTCTTTCGGGGTATGTCGGTGGAGTCACCTGTTTTGTAATCGAGGACTGCGATTTGATTGGTTTTGATATTCACATCGATTCGGTCGATACGACCGTGGATTTCCATCTTGCCGTCTGGGAGTTGCCAAACGATTCCATCTCCACGTTTGACGGTATGTTCGATGTGTTGAATGCGCCAGCCTTCTTTAACCCAGTTGGCTTGGTGTTCTGCGAAGACTGCGAGTCGCTGTTTGGCTTGTTCGATCTGAACGGTAAGGGCTGGTGGTAGAGCGACACCGAATTTGAGTCGTACGAGTTTTGTTAGTTCTTCTTCTAGCCATTGCGCGATGGTTGGAGCATCGGAACATTCAGCGATTTTCGGGTCGATAAGTCCTTCGAGGAGGGTGTGGACGACATCACCGAAACCTCCACCGTCGAGTTCGAGGGGAGCATGTTGAACTGGAGCGGCTTTGCAGATGCGGCGCAGGTAGAAGCGGTAGGGGCAGTCGTCGTATTTTTTGAAATCGGTTACCGCCATATCGGTGACGGTTTTACGGGGGTCAGGTAGGGGTATGGGAACGTTTGATTGA
Organism: Pirellula sp.; assembly: GCA_044344575.1. Lineage (GTDB taxonomy): Bacteria > Planctomycetota > Planctomycetia > Pirellulales > Pirellulaceae > JBKCUI01. Next base: position 6,393 of record JBIJCS010000137.1, read on the forward strand.
AGTGGACGGGTTGGCCAGCCGTGCACGGATGGGTTATTGCAGTTTGACTCGGAGATCAAGTGAGCGACGCGACTGGGGAGATCTTCGGTGGGAACTGCCATCATCAAGCGGCTGGGCGTTAGTGGGTCGCCGACGGGGCTGAGTCGATTCATGATGCACTCGACCGCGATCCGTGTGTGTAGGCAGGTCATCATTACGTATGCATCGCGGGCATATCTTCGGGCGTTATCGAGCAATCCGAGTTCACTGCGTAATCGATTGGGTAGGAAAGCATCGGAGTTGATGCTTTCAGGAATAACGCCATCGTGCATTCCGGTGAGCATGAGTACGGGAGCGTCATCGAGTGCGATATCTAGCCAACCGAGCATCTCGATCGCTTGATCGCTTGGCACGGGTGGGAGTTGAACGCCTCGGAGTTGTTGTTGTAGCCAAGCGAAGGCTTCGGAGAGTTCTATTTCAACGTCGAGAATTGGCGGGACTGTGTTTAGTCGATCGAGGACAGCATTGATTTCGCGGCAGCCTCTGAAGATGAGGTTGCCTTCTTGTTGTTTTCGATCGATGTTGGTATTTGCGGTCAGTTCTGCGAAGAGTTCTCTCAAGGGATTATCCCATTGGGACAATTTTCTTTTTCCTTCTCGCAGTGGAGCGAGCCAGTGGTCGATGGCTTCTACGACAGCGACAAAGACATTTCTACCGCGGCCTTCTGGCCATTCGGGAACGAAGACGGATCGGAGGAGGGTTTGTTGTAGATAATCATCGATCAGGGTTAAGAATTTTTTGGGTAGTGGCAGGGGTTCGGTTTCGGTTTGTTCCTGCGGTATTCGCACGTGTGTTTCGAGCCACGATTGGATCCAGGGGAGGCGAATTAGTCGGAGGAAGGTTTCGATGCTAGAGTCGAGCAAGTAGTCTTCGACGGCAAGGAGGACTTTCATGGGTGGGGATTGAAAGACAGAGATCCCGGGACCGTAGCGTAGTGCGATTTGACTTTTGGTGAGTGTTTCTTGCAGGACGGGTACGAGGGATGGGTCTGGGACACCGACGGTGATGTCGCGGACGCTCAAGTCGCGGCCGATTTTGTTTTGGAGTGCGGAGTTAGTGCTAAGTTTCGCGAGTTGAATTGCAAGTTCTTGTGCGGCTTCGTCTGCGCTGGTACGGACGTGGATTTGGTTTGCAGAGATGGGGATTTCGAGGTTCTGCCAGAACCCACTGCGAAGGGTTCCGTCGCGGTCGAAGCCTTCGGCGAAGGACTCGGGGGCACCGATAAGCGTTTGGACGTTGGAAGCGATAGCGGCGAGGAACTGTCGTTGTGCTCGGTTGAGGTCGACGGTCCCGAGCAAGATGACTTCATGATCGACTTGGTCGACTTCTCCGTGTTCGAGGGCGAATCTTCGGGCGGATTGCACGTCCCACAGACCTGCTTCGTGAAGGACGTCGAGGTATTTGCGTTGGAGTTTAGCAAGGATTTGCCAACGAGGTTCTTCGGCGGTTCCTGCAAGTTGGGTTGCAACGTCTTTGAAGTCGAGCAAGTCGGAGGCGAGTTCACGGTGGAGTGAGCCGAGTAGGCGTGCTAGATCCATCCAAACGCTGAGTTGATCATTGGCGGGTACTTCGAAGAGCAGAGGTTGCAAGTGATCTGCTGGGGTAGACCGGAGGACTTGGACCCATGCCATGACTTGGGTCAGTTCGGAGGCAAATGGGAGTTTGGCTTGGTAGAGTTCTTCTGGTAGTTTCCCGAGAGTGAGGAATCGAGGTGGGCGTAGGACGAGATCTTTTTCGGCTGCGAGTTGTGCGATGAGAACTTGCAATCTGCGGCTAGCGAGGGACCCTGGTAGGACGACCAGGACGTGGTTCATATCCCAGGAGTTCCCTTTTGCATACCGATTGAGGAGGTATTTTACGGCGGAGTGGAGGATGGGCTGGTCCCAGCCGAGGAAGGAGATTTCCATGATGGTTGCTTAGGCGATAGGCGATAGGCGTTAGGCGTTAGGCGTTAGGCGATAGGCGATAGGCGATAGGCGATAGGCGATAGGCGATAGGCGATAGGCGATAGGCGATAGGCGTTAGGCGTTAGGCGTTAGGCGTTAGGCGATGGGTGGGATTATCGTTTAGGGAGTTGACACGTTTGGTCACTCGAGGGAGTCATCGGGTGAAAATTCCCAGATTGACTTATAGAATCCGAGTGACTGGCAGTGATCGATCCATTGTTCGAAGAAGGTGTTACGGGCTAGGGTGGAGCTATCTCCGATGGCGATTAGTTTACGTTTCGCGCGAGTCATGGCGACGTTCATTCGGCGTTCGTCGGCGAGGAAACCGATTTCTCCTATGGAATTGGAGCGAACGAGGCTGATGATGATGATTTCTTTTTCGCGACCTTGGAAGCCATCGACGGTATCGATTTCCACAGCGGGTGCATCGCAGCGATCTCGCAGGTAGCGGACTTGAGCGGAGTAGGGAGCGATGACAGCGATATTTTCTTGTGGGATATCGGAATCGAGCAATGCGCGGATTTGTGAGAGTACCCAGCGGGCTTCTTGTGGGTTGAATTTGCTTTCGCCTTCTGGATCGAGTTCTTCGGTCCAATCGGCTCCTGCGGTATCGACGAATAGGATGGGATTAGCATCGATATTCTGGGGTGGGTTCCACAAAAAGTCATCGAGTGAGTGTTCGGCGACGCTGGGGTCTGCGACGAGGGAGTTTTCGTAGAAGTGATCTGAGGGGAACTTCATAATGTCTTTGTGCATTCGGTACTGTACGGTCAATTGCCGAGTTGTTTGGTTTCTCCATTTGTCGACGAGTCGTTCCATCATGCTTACGGAGAAGCCTTGTCGGATGGATTCGGAGCTCAGGACAGTTGGGGGTAATTGGCAATGATCGCCGGCGAAGATCAATCGTTCGCAGCGCAGGACGACGGGCCAGTACCCTGGTTCGGTGCTTTGGCAGGCTTCGTCGATTACGCCGATATCGAAGGTACGGTTTCCGAGGACATCGGGATCGTAGTTGGTCGTTGCGCAGATGACGCTTGCGGAGTCCAGTTTTGTATCGACGATCGATTGTTCGAAGAGTCTAGCATCTGCTCTCAATCTTTTTGCTTCTGCTCGCAGGTCTTCTCTTGCGCCTGGTACAGGTCGACCGCGAGTCCATTTTCCGGCACGTTCATTGAGTCGTTCTGCTTCGCGTTGCATTTCTCGAACAACTTTCATGCCGGGATCGTTATCGACGAGGGCATCGAGGGTGTGTTGTTGTAGGTTTTCTAGGACGCGAGCGGGGTGACCGATACGTACTGCATCGACACCGAGTGCGATGAGTTTCTCGAGTAGATTATCAACTCCGGTATTGCTCGGTGCGCAGGCAAGAACTTTGTCACCACGTTCACAAGCTTGTCGGATGAGTTCTGCGACGGTGGTTGTTTTTCCTGTTCCGGGAGGTCCATGGATGATGGCGT
>JBIJCS010000627.1:0-2652 GCA_044344575.1 Pirellula sp.
ACCTTCTTACCCAAACGCATCAGTTGATCGGCGTAAGATTTCATCGAAGCGCGATGCAACAACAGCTTCTGTCGGTGAAAACGATACTGCCGAAAAAAGAGTGGGTCTTCGACGATAAAAACTGATGTGATTTCTTTTATCCACGAAGGCGCGCTGAACCCGGTCTCGCGTCCCTTCAGCGAACCCTCTACAAACAATTGGTGCGGATAGACTAGTGCTGCAATCACGATCGCCGCCTACTGTTCTTCGAGGATTCGCTCCCATGAGCACTTTCATAACGTTGCAGATACCCCTTCACGGAATACTTCGATCGCGTCGACTCGCTGGTCATGTATCGGATCTTTCCAAAAACTTCTCGCTCGGGTCCCCAAGCTCGATCATAGCGGCCTAACACCCAAAAGATACCACTGTAAGAATTCGGATCGCGGCCATCGAGTGCATACTTGTTGTTCAACTCAATCATGGTTTCCAAAGCATGTTGAGGAGAAGGACTCCAATGCAAAATCTTCTTTCCCCATAGCATTCGAAGGTAATTGTGAATTCGCCCCTCCTGTACCAATTGTCGCTGCGCTGCGTTCCAAAGCGAATCATGCGTGTGTGCTTGTTCGAATTCCTCATGGCTGTAAACAAATGGACGTTTGTCCTTCGCATGTTTGCCCAATGTCTCTTTTGCCCAACCCGGCAACGAATCGTACTTGTCGTAGTTCGGATCCAATGCGCACATGTTGAAACCGATCTCTCTCCATGTCATCAATTGATCCATAAAAGCCTCGGCGTTCTCACCGAGATTCCAGAATCCGTTCATCTTCCCGTTCGGCTTGCTAATCTGTCCCCAGTCCCACCCGGAGACCTGCGATACAATTGCTTCGAATACCTCATGCGCGCTGATATGCCCAAAATGCAAATAAGCTGACAGCGAGCTCGACCCGTGCTCGTCAGGCTCGTTGCGAGCACGGTCGTAATCACTTAGGCGATTCTCTGCGAATTGCCGCAGTCGCTTCTGCGCAGCGACTACACCACCGATCTCTGTCGTCGGGCCGACGCAATGGTCAATCGCCAATGTCTTAAGAGATATCGATTCCAGTTCACGCCGCTCGAACAACCTCCATCGCTCAGTGACCTCCCGTGAAAACCCTTTGAACTTTGGCAAGTCAATTCCGTGAAAAGGATTCTGTTGCGGAAACGCGGGGGGGCTTGCCGCAACCTCTTTTTGCATGTACCGGCGATACGAATGAGCGACAGTGAAAACACGATTCGTTCCATGCACAGGTAAAACGCCATTGCTGTCAACGAGTTCGACGGCACAAGGCCATTTGCTGACGATTTGCTTGTAGAGTTTGGGGTGAAAGAAGCAAGGAAAGTCGTCCGTAATGGTAACACATGCATTGCGAGCTAGGGTTTCGATCAATCCCTGACCGTCATTCTTCCTCGGTTCAACATAAGCTACATAGGTAATTGGCAACGTCGCAGCGATCGCAGAATTATCGAGCATCCCATCGAGAATGAACCGATGGAAACGATCGCAGGCCCATCGATATCCGATCCGTAGTCCTTCGATTACCACCAAGGGCTTTTTTAGTTCTAAAGCCAATTCAACAGCGCGCTGCAAAGCGAAATTTGAATGCAGACGCCGATAAGCCGTCATCCAGTAAAGAACATAGTCTCCGTCCGCGCGAACCTCAAAAGAAGTTTGAGTCCGAATCCGCAATGACGGCGTAGCAGTACGTTGGTGCATGAATGTCCTAACCGTCCTCAAAACTCTCTCGCAGCAAAGTCCAGAAGAAACAGGATAAGGTATACTATAAGTACGTCCACAGATTTCCGAGGATTGCAAAACTGCACCCTTTGGAAATCCTGCTATCCTCACGGTACCTATTTTTGTCGAAGCTTCCCTTTCCGGTAAAACGGGCTTCCCATAGCTACTCGCATCGTCATTGTTCCCCTATGACTAGTCCCAAGCCTAAATTTGCTGAATTTTTCGCAGTGGCGGTAAGCCTTGCGGTACTGCTAAACGCTAGAGACGATGCTGTTTATGGAACCGATTGGATGACTCGGAACGAAGAGTTTTCCAAGCAGATCCAGCCTTTGGTGCAAAAATATTGTTTTGGATGCCACAGCGGTACAGAAGCGGAAAGCGGATTGGCCCTGAATCATTTTCAAGATGCCCGCGAAGTATTCCGCCAAAGACGCATTTGGGAAAGCGTTGGCAAGCGGATTGAAATCGGAGATATGCCCCCAGCCGATGCTCCGCAACCAACCAAGGAAGAATTGACTCTCGTTACTGCGTGGATTCGCTCCACACTCAACGATATCGATTGCGGTAAAACGCCGAACCCCGGTGCTGTGACCCTGCGACGAATCAATAGGATCGAATACCGCAACTCGATCCGAGATCTCTTCCGCATCGACTACGAACCCGCCTCCGGATTTCCGGGGGATGACGTTGGCTATGGTTTCGATAACATCGGTGACGTGCTAACCCTTCCTCCACTGTTGATGGACAAGTATGTCCGCGCTGCGGAGGAGATAAGCCAAAAAGTTATCGTCGCTCCAACCTCTGGTCCAATGTTCGATTCCCCGAGAAAACTCTCCCAACTCACTGCCGATAGCGGTGGCAACTATGAAGGTTCTCGATTCGTATTTTTCTCCAAC
>JBIJCS010000138.1:0-9815 GCA_044344575.1 Pirellula sp.
TTCGGGCGTTGCGTACTTCTTTGGGTTGGTCTTCGAAGGCATTGTTTCGCCGAGCGGTTCCGCCAGCGGCACCGAAACCGGGAGGTCCGCCACCGGGAGGTCCGCCGGGAGGTCCGCCGCCATCTTCGCTCCCGAGTCCAGGGCCGCCAGAGAGACCGAGTCCACCACCACCGGGTCCGCCAACACCGGGTCCGCCAGCACCGGGAGGGCCCCCGGCTCCTGGACCGCCCATTCCCATGTATCCGCCACCTGACGCTGCTGTGGTTTTATCGCAGCGTGCGATCCATCCGTCGAGACTGGCTTTGATGTATTCAAGGGTCCCTTTTTGGAGGGTTTCAATATCTTCTGGTTTCAAGTTTGCGTGTTCAACTTGGCCAAAACTCCAGAGTGCCTTTTCGATGAGCCATTCGGAATTCTTCTTAGGTTCTTTCAGGGCAGGTAGGGTGATTGCCATGAGCATCGGCTCAGCTTGTTTCGCCGCTTCGCCTTTGCTCTGCGCGATGGTGGTTAAGTTTTCGATCATGAGCTCTTTGATGTATTCATCTTCTTTTTTCGATCGATTGGTTGGTTTGGGTTTGCTCAAATGGGCTTGCAAGTGGCTGAGGAATTGGCCTTGCGCGCGATCGAGGCCGGCTGCATCGAGTCCTGGGTTAGTCCAGTGTCGATTCAGGTAAGAGAGTGCTGCAGCGACAATTCCGTCGTTTTCGTTTTCTTTCGGATCAAGCAGATCGAGCAGTAGTTTTGTAGCAACGGGATCGCCGAGACCTGGGCCGGTATTTGAAGCTGGTTGGCGATTGATACGACCGGCGACGACAACCCCGAGTACTCGCGCGCTTGGGTGATAGGTTTTACCTTCTGCGTCTTTTGAGAGAATCTCTTTAATTTGTCGCAGGAGCATCTTGTTGAATTCGGCGAGCATTTCCGGAGTCTGCCTCGCTCGACGTTCGATCAATTCGATATCGTTGAAAATTTCCAAACGAGCTTTGTTCATCTGCTCGGCGTTGGGTTGTGAGAGACGGGCGAATAGGAAATCTTTGTAATAGGATTCGATCGCTGCGATGTCGAAGGATTCGGGTTTGAGGCGTTCGTTCTTTTCTTTGGTCTTTGCGTCATTCCACACGGCAGCATCGATTGATTTTGTGCGATATGCTGCCGAGGCGGCGTCTTGTCCGAAAGAAACTTCGGATGAGGGCAATAGAAGCGAAGAGAACGCGAGGGTGGGAATCAGCAGAGCCCGAGAAATTGCGCGTTGTAATCGATGGCGGGCTCGTGTACGAGCGTGGGAGGCTTGAAGTGCGTGGGAGGCTTGGAGCGAGGATGTCATGATTGTTTCTTGCGTTTTTCTCATGCTTTGATGCCTAGTTGCGAAAAGCGATGGGAGGCGAAAAGTGGCCTATATTTTCTACAGGCGGGAGGGGTTCGCATCCCCTCTACATTCCATGATTCCGTTTAGATTACCACAGAGAATGTGTGGTTGTTAGGGATTTCCTGGAACAATTGGTGTTGTTGGGAACGGAAAACCGAGCAAATCCGATTTTCAGGGCGATACCGTGTGATTTTCCTTATGTTGGGGTATTCAGCGCACTCGACGCGAGGGGCGGTAGCCGACTCCTGGTTTTTTCCCTTCGTCGAGGGGAGTGCGTTGATTTTTGCGAGGGCCTTTACGTTTTTGGTTTTTGGGAGTGTCCTTCGGATCGCCGGAATTTTTTGAGGAGGCTGGAGGTTGGTTTGCGGATTGCTGTGAATTTGGATTTGGGATCGTGTGAACGTATTCGCCTCGGAATCTTGCATTGGCGTCATCGCGTCGTCGCTCGATGGCCTCCTTTGGCGGGCGGCTTGGGATCAAGCAGTCGCAACCTTCGCCGATCAGTTCACTTCGTCCCGCTTCTCGAAGGGCGTCGCGAACTTCGAAATAATTCTCGGGTTTGAAGAATTGCATGAGGGCACGCTGGGATTTGCGATCCTTGAGGGCCTTGGCAATATAGACCTCTTTGAGGGAGAACGGATCGAGACCGGTGTAGTACATGCTAGTGGCGACATCTAGCGGTGCGGGGATGAAGTCTTGTACTTGGTCTGGTTTGTAGCCGTTGCGTTTGAGGAAGAGGGCCAATTCGATCATGGAGTGGATCGAGCTACCTGGGTGTGACGCGATAAAGTAAGGGATGATGTATTGTTTCTTTCCCGCATCTGCTGTGGCTTGTTTGAATTGTTCGGTGAAGAACTCAAAGTCGTCGTTGGCGGGCTTACGCATCTTGTACAAAACATCTGGATCGACGTGTTCAGGCGCGACTTTTAAGTGTCCGCCGACGTGGTGTTCTGTCAGTTCGCGGATGTATTCCGGAGAGTGGCGGGCCAAATCCATGCGAATGCCACTTGCGACTAGCACTTTTTTGATCCCGGGCACTTGTCGTGCTTCGCGCATCAGTTCAATAACGGGAGTGTGGTCTACACCGAGAAGTTTGCATACTTTGGGGTGGACGCAGGATTGCCTTCTGCATTTCGCTTCGACTTCCGGTTTGGTGCATCGCATGTGGTACATATTGGCGGTAGGTCCACCGATATCGCTGACGATTCCCTTGAAGTCTTTTTCTTCGGTCATTTGACGAATCTCGTTCAATACCGACTCTTTGGAGCGGGATTGAATAATTCGTCCTTGGTGCGCGGTGATCGAGCAGAACGTACAACCGCCAAAACAGCCTCGCATGATCGTCACGGAGTTCTTGATCATGTTGAACGCGGGGATTGGTTCGGTGTAGCTTGGGTGTGGCTTGCGGGTATACGGTAACCCGTAGATGCGATCCATCGCTTCTTGGCTTATAGGTAGCGCTGGTGGATTGCAAACGATGGCTTGGTTTCCATGTCGCTGTACTAGTTTGCGGGCGTTCAGTGGATTGGTTTCGTGGTGAATCATTCTCGTGGCGATTGAGAATGCTATTTTGTCGCTCGAAACCGCTTCGTAGGTGGGAAGTTCTAATGCGTCATCGGGGATGGATTCCGATGCGCCTAGTGCGTAAGCCACCCCGCGCATGTTTCGCAGTTCTTTGACACTTTCCCCGGCTTCTAGTCTGCGGGCCATTTCCACGATTGAGTTCTCGCCCATTCCGAAAGCGACCAAGTCCGCTTTGCTATCGAGCAAGATGCTGCGTCGTACTTTATCGCTCCAGTAGTCGTAGTGCGCCAGGCGTCGCAAGGATGCTTCGACGCCTCCGGCGATTACCGGAACCCCTTTGTAAGCTTGTTTGGCGCGTTGGCAGTACGCAAGAGTAGCGCGGTCAGGTCGCAGTCCGATTCGACCGCCAGGGGAGTAAGCATCGTCGTTGCGTACTTTTTTGTTGGCGGTGTAATGGTTGATCATGCTGTCCATGTTCCCAGCACTGATGGCGAAGAACAGGCGTGGGCGTCCGAAACGTTGCCAAGCGTCGCAGGATTGCCAATCTGGTTGACTGACAATACCTACCCTGTAGCCGGCGGCTTCGAGGACGCGTCCGAGAATGGACATCGCAAAACTGGGGTGATCGATGTAGGCATCTCCGGTGACGAAGACCACATCGATCTCGTCCCATCCCCTCGCTTTGGCTTCCTCCATGCTCATCGGCAGTGGGCGTTTGGCAAGTGGTCCGTGGGGTTGTCGGTCCCCGTCGCGTTTTGAAGTCGGATCACCGAGGCTATCGAGATATCTCGAGACGATATTTCCCGTTGGGCTCGTGGCGCACTGAGAGGACTCGGAGGCCGATGAAAGGGATTGCGGGTTAACGATTGGGAGTGGGTCAAGCATAGAATTCGTTTGGACGATCGTAAAAGGAATCCTACTTGAAGGTGCAACGCTGTCCGTGCATGCGGGATGCCTGCACGTTATTGTAGGCCTCCGGCGAGAAACGTCATCGTCTAAATCGGTTGGCTAAAACGATTCCTTTTCGTTTGGAAATTTGCCGTTTTGGACATCTTTGCAAAAAGACTCAATGGCTGCGGAAGCTTGGTCACGGAGATTGGCGTAGGTTCGTACGAATTTTGCGACATGTCCTGCGTTCCAGCCGAGCAAATCGTTGGTTACGAGGACTTGGCCATCGCAATCGGGACCGGCACCGATACCGATCGTAGGGACTTGTAGGGTTTTGGTGACTTCGCGGGCAAGTTCGGCGGGGACGCATTCCATGAGAACGCAGAACGCTCCTGCGTTTTGGGCGGCCATTGCATCTTTCATGAGGCGTTCGGAGTCCCGCTGTACTCGATATCCACCGAGAGCATGGACACTTTGTGGGCGTAGTCCGATGTGGGCGATGGTTGGAATACCGGCATCGACCAACGCAGCGATTGAATCGGCTTGCTGATGCCCCCCTTCCATTTTGACGGCTTGGCACTGTGTTTGCTTCAAGATGCGTGCTGCGGCTTTGACCGTGTGGGTTACGTTGATTTGTCCAACCGGAAAGGGGAGGTCGACTATCACTAGAGCACGCTTTGAGGCTCTTGAGACGATTTCGCCGTGGTAGATCATTTGTTCTAGAGTCACCGGTATCGTCGTCGTGTGACCTTGGACGACCATTCCGAGAGAATCGCCGACGAGCAAGCAGTGGACGCCGGCTGCGTCGAGCATGGCAGCAGTGGGGTAATCGTATGCGGTGAGCATGGTGATTTTTTCCCCACGCTGCTTCATGTTCATTAAGCTACGTACTGTGAGGCGAGCGCTTTGCTCTGACATGGGGGAGACCGCAATGCTGGTTCGAGGGGTTCACAATTGGTGCTTCGGTTGGGTCATTGACTACCGTTGCGAGTTCTGGGGCGTTGGCTTTGACGGGGCTTGATCCTTCGAGAGGATTCGTGGATCGGAGGCTTTTTCCCTTGCAGATTGCAACGAGGCGAGAGCTTTTTCTCTGCGCGATGCTGGGAGGCTTTGCCATGCCATGCGATAGTAGGTTTCGACGGAGGCCCAATGGCCTCGGCGGCGAGCCTGAGTTGCAAGGGATAGGTAGTACTTGGTTGCATCCACGTCCACTTCGTGCTGTTCGCTACCGTAGCCTGTAACGTTCGGTTCGCGGCCCGTATGTCCGCTCAATGCAGCGAGGTAGTCGTAACCGGGTGGAGAGTAGGTTTTTGCTTTTGGCGGGACACGGGAGAATCCGCGTGGATCGAACTGTTGTAACTTCGGTTCAGTAGACTTCGTGGAAGATTGGGATCGAATCATACGATCGAGTTCATCGAGATCGATTACGGTTGCGGAGACGTTTGCGATAGAGTTTCCCACGGTACCGCCGAAGCTACGTGTTGTGCCAGCGGTTGATGCTCCATAAGAACCGGTGCCTACACCACCCAGGGCCCTGGTTCCTCGGTCGGGCACCGCAACACTCGTTGAGATATTGAAAGATCCCATGCCTGGCATTTGAACGATTTGCCCGTTTGCGGGGCTGACCAGCAACACGAGGGACAACGCAAGTAGCTTGGCAAACGCCGAGAGGGAGTGTTGGTCCAACGGTAGAGGGGTTGGTCGGGCAAGAGGACGCGCAAGAAACGCTCGAGAGTTGGTCATGGGATTACGTTTGTATTTCTTGAGAAGGATTCCGGTGGGATTGTGCGCTGTGGGGATCGGTTTGGCGGTTAGTAAACCGTGGGATGTGGGTACCTTTTTCGGAAACTGGATCGATCGTGCTGGTTGTTCCGGAGATATTTTTCCAGACCTGATTGTGGGTGATCGATTTTACGACGCTGGCATCCGAAGGACCCACCGGCTATTCTAATCGATGATCCAATCCTTTCCTCTATGGAGTTTACGAGATTATGGCGATTGCAGAGTCGACGGTAGCCCCTCCAAAAATTCGTCACACTGAGTGTTTTATTGATGGGAAGTGGCGGCCAGCCGCATCGGGAAAAACATTTGAAACGGTCAATCCGGCGACGGAAGAAGTCCTATGTGAGGTGGCCGAAGGGGACAAGGAAGACATCGATGCAGCGGTGAAGGCTGCGAGGAGAGCATTCGATGAAGGGCCTTGGTCCCGTATGGATGCTCGGGATCGCGGGCGTCTGATGTATCGGCTTGCGGATTTGATCGAAGAAGAGATCGACGAGCTTGCTGCCCTAGAAAGCTTGGATAATGGCAAGCCTATTCGAGAGTCGCGGCACGGTGATTTGCCGCTGGTTCTTGATTGTTTGAGGTACTACGCAGGGTACGCTGACAAGATTCATGGTTCGACCATTCCGATCCGCGGCAACTATTTCACTTATACGCGTCGCGAAGCGGTTGGGGTTGCAGGGCAGATCATCCCTTGGAATTTCCCGATGTTGATGGTTGCTTGGAAGTGGGGCCCCGCATTGGCTGCCGGATGCACGATTGTGATGAAGCCAGCTGAGCAAACTCCGTTGAGTTGTCTGCGGTTAGCACAGCTTGCGAAGGATGCGGGGATACCAGACGGTGTCATCAATGTAGTTCCAGGATTTGGTCCCACTGCCGGTGCGTCGCTGGTGCGACATCCAGGAGTGGACAAAATCGCGTTTACTGGTGAGCATCGTACGGCGCAAGTCATCATGCGAGATGCTTCGGAGACTCTGAAGCGATTGACGTTTGAGCTCGGTGGAAAGAGTCCCAACGTCGTGATGGCGGATGCTGATCTCGATCGTGCGGCTCAAGGAGCTTACATCGGACTGTTCTTGAATCAGGGGCAGTGCTGTTGTGCCGGCAGTCGTGTGTTTGTCGACAAGCGGGTGCATGGGGAGTTTGTGGAGAAGATTCAGAAGTTGGCAAAAGCGCGTCGTGTGGGAAATCCACTTTCGACAAGTACCGAGCAGGGTCCGCAAGTTGATCAAGCGCAATTCGACAAGATCATGAGTTACATCGACAAAGGGAATGCCGAGGGAGCGAAGTGCATTGCGGGTGGCGGACGATTTGGTGACAAGGGATACTTTGTTCAGCCGACCGTGTTTGACGGTGTGACCGACTCGATGTCGATTGCGAAAGACGAGATCTTTGGTCCTGTGATGTCGATCTTGACTTTTGACGACTGGGAGGACTTGATTCGCCGCTCGAACCACACGTTCTATGGATTGGCTGCAGCAATCTGGACGAAGAACGTTGGCAAGGCCCATGAGTTTGCCAAGCGAGTTCGAGCCGGCACGGTTTGGGTGAATTGCTACGATGTGTTCGATGCCGCTGCACCGTTCGGTGGATTCAAGATGAGTGGCCAAGGCCGAGAGCTAGGTGAAGAAGGGCTCAAGGCTTACACTGAGTCGAAGACGGTTACTGTCAGCCTCGATTAATCGCATGACTAATATCGTTTTATCCAGAGACCATGGCCAAGGCACTCGACCTTTACCATGGTCTCTTTTTTTGTTCTTTGTCGCGGTATCTTTCTGCAACTCTGTTCCAGGCTTTGGGCAAAACGCAGAAGAGTTTCGACCAGCCGCCGGCGTGCTGAATCCAAAACGATTCTCAGATGCCCAGTGGGAAAAGCTAGCGCGCGGAACCATAGAAGCAATTGGAGGAGGTTCGACTTCGCCAGAGAAGACGCCAGAGAAGACGCCAGAGAAGACGCCAGAGAAGACGCCAGAGAAGACGCCAGAGAAGACGCCAGAGAAGACGATAGAGAAGACGACGATTGCAGATCAAGCCGACGATCAGGAGGTGGGCGAGCGAGTCGAATGGCGCGAACGGCAGGTTAGAGCTCTTCTGCAGCAAAACCCAGAAGAGCGATTGAACGCTTTTCGAGGGTTGATCGACGAACTGTTAAGTCGGGAAGAGTATGTGCGTTGGTATGCTGATGGATGGATGCAAGAGGTTGGTTCTGAGGATGCACAGTTACGTTGTGAGATAGCCGGGTGGGATAAAGGTGTTTACCGAAAATGGTTGTTGGATTCGATCCGAAACAACGATTCTTTCGATTCTTTCCTGCGCCGGCACTTCACCGGGGATGAGCGGTTGCGATCGGATCGCAGGATGATTCCTACGGCGGCTTGGTATCTCGCTGGGCACTCTGCGAAGTATCAAGTCCTTGAGGACCCTACTGCCATCGAAGCGAATTTACTTAGGCCATTCCGTGAATCTCTCGTTTCCATCGAGGAAGCGGAGGGGAGGGATTGGGATCGGTTAAAAACGTCGGTGGCCTTGGAGCGGTGGTATCGCATGGTAGCGGGTTTGCCGAAGCCGCCGCCGGAAGAGCTTGTTGGGCAGTGGACAATGCGCGATGAGCCTCGCAATGATTCGCAAAAGAATATAAGTTGTATTGAGCAAACAAGCATAGCATTGAAGGCTTTTCGAGAATGGTCGTTGGTTTTGGAAGTACTGTTGGAGCCACAGGCGATTGAATCCGACGTACCGGTGGTGGTCTTTGAGCAAATCAACGGGAGTTCCGAGGAGGTTGGGAGAGAAGCCCTTCGTGGAACCGCGCTTATGCGAGTGTTACGCATCTCGATGGTCGATGGTCATCTACAGATTGGTTTCATTCATGACGCTTTGGCAAGCCGCGTTCTGGTCCGTACGCGTGAAGCTTTAACGCCCGGTGCTCATCAGATCGTGTTGGTGAATGAAGGGACGGGTAATCGACAAGGGGTATATGTTGTTGTCGATGGTACTTCGCAAAGTCTGGAATCCGTGGAGGCGGAGTCGGAGAAAGTATCTGAGGAGCACGGTGTTCAGCCTGTGGGAACCAAGGGTGGAGAATCGTTGTGCAAAGAGGTGTCGCGTGGGGATCGAGTGGTGTGGCGAGTTGCGGTCGGTGCTGAGAATGCGATTCAAACCGAGCAGATTTCGGCATATCGTGTTGCATTGAGTGTGCCGGAGTGCATGGGATTGTCCGAGGTGGTTATTAAGCCAGATTGGGACGACCTCGATGAGGTCCAAAAAGAGCAATGGAGGTGTCATTATGCTCGGAGGCACGACGCGCAGTGGCGTTATCAACGCGAGAGTAGGCTTTATTACTTAGGGAGCGTTCAGTCGATCCGAGAGAGCGTCGCGATGTTGCCGATGTTACATGATTCACGCGGAGTGGTCTCGATGCGAACCGGGGGTGGATTTCCTACGCGTTGGTTGCCTTCGATGCAACATGTAGAGGAGGCTATGTCCGTTGGGAATCAGCGGGATAGTGTGGTAGGAATGCTTACGAAATTGGGAATGGACTTGGAATTGCAAACATTGCGACCTGAAGCGGTCGAGCGGATTGCATTGCAGGAGATTGAGCGGGTTTGGGGGAGCTTGATGCGGCGAGTCGGGAAGAATGGCAATGGGGTTGGTATGGCGTTTACACAAGCTTGGGGCTTAGCCGAGGGGCACCGCGAGGATAACGGTTCGTCGTTACGCAGCATGGTGGTAGGCCCGTTCGCCAAGAGTTGGGATAGGCGTTCGATGTTGCGCTCGATCTTAATGAGTCAGGCGTGGTTTCGTGCATTGCTCGGTGATGACGAAGCAGCAGCGCGATAAGCAGCATGTGTGAATAATGCGAGTGCTGCCCAGTGTCAATTGCGGCCTTGTGTCGAACGTCGTATCGTGTAGAACGTCGTTTCGTGTCGCGTGCAGTAGAGCGACGCGTGCATTTTAGTGTCGGAAATGTCTTTGTCCGGTAAAGATCATCGGGATGCGGTGTTGATTGCATGCGGCGATGACTTCATCGTCTTTCTTGGATCCACCGGGTTGGATGATAGCCACAACGCCGGCTTGTGCTGCTCGATGGATGGAATCGGGGAAGGGGAAGAATGCGTCGGAAGCGAGGATGCTTCCTCGGGATCGTTCTGCAGCTTTGGAGATAGCGATTTCGACGCTATCGACTCGGCTCATTTGGCCGGCACCGACGCCGACGAGGGCGGCGTCACGCGCTAAGACGATTGCGTTGCTTTTGACG
>JBIJCS010000628.1:0-2649 GCA_044344575.1 Pirellula sp.
GGAAAAAGTTGGGTGCGACGGTAGGGTATGTGTAGCGGTCCTTGTCGATCGATTCGGCACCAGGGAGCAAATCGATGGCGGCGGTTATTTCGCAAACGTCGCGAATGGAACGGACCGCGGAACATACCGACTTACGTTCATGTCTCACGCAAAGGAGCAAAGGAGAGGAGCGTTTTTTCGTTTAGCAGTCAGCCGGAGGCGTACCACTGTCCATTCCCTAGGCATTTGTCCCTGGGAATTGCCATGCATTAGGAAGGATTCTCCAAAAATGTCCCCAAGTCGCTAGAATTATTTCTTGGTTGCTTCAAAATGGAGTGGGGGCTGGATTACCGTTGCGATCTTCTTAGCTGTGCAGTGCTTGTGCCAAACTAGCGGAAAGATTCAGAGACTTGGGAACGATGACGAAGCTGCACTGTTTAGGCACCGCCGGCTACCACCCTAGCGAATCTAGGCATACATCTTGTTTTTTTCTCGATGAACCGTCTGTTTTACTCGATGCTGGAACGCCGGTATTTCGATTGCGGGATTTGCTCTCTTCGGCGAGTCTTTCGATCTTGCTCTCGCATACCCATTTAGATCATGTGATGGGGCTGACATATTTCTGGGATCTGATTGCTCCACATACGCCATTGCAAACCGTTCATCTTTATGCCCAGCAGCGAAAACTCGATGCGATTGAGCGGCACTTGTTTCATCCGGATTTGTTTCCTGTCATTCCGCCGTTCGTCCTGCATCCGCTTGAACAACTGGGACATAAGTTTCCGTTAGGGGATGCGGAGTGCACGTGGTTTGAGTTAGAGCATCCCGGGGGGGCAGTTGGGTTTCGATTAGACTTCCCAGATTATTCATTAGGCTACGTAACCGATACAACTTGCGCCATCGACGCAGCTTATTGGAAACACATCCAAGGTGTCGATTGGTTAATTCATGAATGCAATTTCACCGACGATCCACGCGACCGAGAAATGGCGGTGCACACTGGGCATAGTTGGACTTCAGAGGTCTTGAAAGCTGCGGCTGCTCACGGCATTGAGCGGTTGATTCTCAGCCACCTGAATCCTCTGGCGGATGATAAGAATCCCTTGGGACTCGTTGAAATGAGCGAGTTCGTTTCGAATGGGGAATTGGTCGATGCTCGTAGGGAATATTTGGGAGCGAAGGCGACAAAAACGCTGCATGTCGCTACCGATTCCTTGGTCTTAGATTTGTCGTTACGCGCGGTTCGAGGTAGCAAGTCGGTGGGGGCGAAGGCGTAGAAAACGAGAGGTTTTTCGGCTACAATTGGTCGGACTGGTGGGGTTTGGAGAACCTTGCTTGGGTGGATTCCTTTGAAAGACAGCTACGCTATGCATCCATATGGCTCTTTGAGCGACGACTTTTATTCGAACGTCACCTTGCAAACTGAGATGGATCTCCCTTCGGGACGAGAGTCGATATTGCACTACTTTGAGCAGCTTCAGCGGCGATTTCCCAAGTTAACTCATTTTTACCAACGCGAGCGTGGGGAATTTATTCTCGAGGAAGAGAAGGAGCAAGGCGCGTATCGATGGGTGGCGGTAGAAGCCAAACGCGTCAGTAGTGGCGTCGTCAATCCCGGGGCTTTGGAGGAGGCGATGGAGCAGCACCGAGAGGTCTTGGATATGGCTCCGTATATGTTAACGGTTAGTCGTCTGGACTGCGAAGCTCTCAGCTTGATGTACGGATTCGATTTTACTTACCGGGGCAACCACAACCAATTGCTGTGTGATGCACTTGGGCTTCCTGCAGCATTGGAGCCCTTTTCGCAGCGTCCAGGATCGCAGTTGATGTGTTACGAACCGGTCGTGCAGATATCGCTCGACGAGGAGTTGCGAACGCATGCAAGGATTAACTTTGAGCCGAGGAACGGCTCCTTGCAGTCCAAGGGCCCCGAATTTTCTGAGGAGCTATTGAGCGTTTATGTGACGGTTCGCCGCTTCGATTCGCTTGCGCCCGATGAGTCTTTCGTCGAGGAACTGGCGCGGTTAGAAAAGCTGATGCATGAGTTGATGGACTCTTACGTCATCGACCATGTTCTCAAGCCGTTGCAGAACTGTATCACGATACGCTAATTTCCTATTGCAGCGGACGATTCGGCTCGCTTATCCTCCGCAACAGAGGGCTTCTGTGGCCCACTGCGCACCAATCGCGCAGCATCGGCAATTTCCGTTGCAAAGGGACCCCAAGGTCATGGCCAGCCTCGCATCAATCCATCATCGTGCGTTTTTATTCTCAGCGTTTGCGATTTGTGCAGCGGTTAGCGGTTGTCAAACCAATCCGCTTGCAAATACTCCATGGAGTTCCGCGAGTCGCGTTCCTCCACCGAACGCTCCGTCTGTCATGCCGTCGGCACCTTACGGCGGTCCTGTCGGTGCCGCTTCTCCATCCAGCCCAGTGGCTCCGTCGAGGTTGCCGGGGGGGGCGAATCCTCAAGCTTCGGCAACAAATCCACTTCTAGATCCGGTAGTTCAGGCCCAGAACCAACTGAAGGCAGCTACGGATAATGCAAGGATGGCGGTTGCCAAGTCCACCGACTCGATCAATAGCAGTGTGCAGCAAGCTGGTGCTAGATTGGATCGAATTGGGGAAGGGGTAGTGCAAGCCTCGGGGACCATTCAGTCGGCTCTTCAA
>JBIJCS010000631.1:0-2641 GCA_044344575.1 Pirellula sp.
TATTCTTCATCGTGGGGGTTGGTCGTTCTGGGACAACGCTAATCCGGTTAATGCTCAACAGTCATCCTGATGTAGCTATACCTTACGAGACGCACTTCATCACGAACTACATCGGGCAACTGGATCAATATGGCCCGTTGTCTGTTGCAAGTAATTTGGATCGATTGATCGGTGATTTGCTAAAAGAGGATCTTCTTTCGAAATGGGACAAGGTACCTACGTTGGAGGAAGTCAAAGCGCAGTTAGGCTCGAATCCTACGCTTTCGGATGTCATTGATGCGATCTACGTTTGCTACGCTCGGGCGCATGGCAAGAAGTATTGGGGGGACAAGTCGGATTATCTGGATCGCATGCATGACATCAATGCATTGTTTCCGAACACCAAGTTCATCCATATCGTGCGTGACGGAAGGGATGTTGCCCAATCCGTGTTGAAAATGGACTGGGGGCCAAATGACATTATCGAAGCGGCCGAGTGGTGGCGGGATCACGTGCGGCTCGGTCGATGCATGGGAAAGATGTTGCCGCCGGATCGTTACATGGAAATTCGCTATGAGGATTTGGTTCTCGATACCGAAAGTAACTTACGCCGAATCTGCGACTTCTTGGGTATCCCATATGCCGACAAGATGTTGGAGTATCACAAGAGCAGTCAAGCGCTGATTCCCACGGATCGTAGTTCGCAGCATTACAACGCGGATGCTCCACCGATTGCATCGCGTACTTACGCTTGGAAGACTAGCATGGACAAAACATCCGTTGCGCTTTTTGATAAGTATGCGAAGACTCAGTTGAAAGCGTTTGGGTATGAAGCAAACGTAACGCCTGTATCGGGTTGGAAGTTACGTTTGGCTTCACTCAAGGTTTTATTGAAGAGGATGTTTTAGGATTTTATCGCTTCTTGCGAAGCCTTGTCGATTCCGAAATTCTCTTTCGTTAACGAATCGTAAGATAGTCAGGGTGATTGACCAATATCCTCACAAGGCTTTCTTTTGCTTTGGGCTCGTTCTCAAAGAAAGCTGTACATACCTTCAGTTCTTCCGGGCGTGGTGACCGGTTGAGTAGGTGGCGGAATGTAGCCTCGACGAAGGCGTTGGCATCCGCGCTGCTTTCGTTAACAACTTTTTGCGCCGGGGTATCTTGGGTTGCTGTGCGGTTCGCTGCAATCGAATCGACTTGGAAGACGATTTTGGGGGCTAGCGAATGGATCAAAGCACTATTGGTCAACGCTAACGATTGTTGTGGAATGATCGTTCGTGTGCGACGGTAGCAATCAGCGGCGTCTGGACCATCGAAGAGCATTCCGAGTGGACTTTTTCCGTCTTCTTCGGGTTGGCACGAGTAGTACAAGCTACGTCGATAGGTGGTAAACGATTCAGAGTTTTCTAGTTCTTGGCCACCGAGTGTTGGGTCAAGACAATTGGCAGCAACGAGTAAACTATCGCGCAATACTTCTGCTTCCATGCGTCCACTGTTCATTCTCCATAGCCAACGGTTATCTGGGTCTGAGTTTGCAGCGGCATTGTCTTTTCCGCTTGAGTCTCGTTGGTATGCGGAACTGGTAACGATCAATTGATGAATATGTTTCATACTCCAGCCCGATTCCATCCATTCGACGGCGAGCCAATCAAGTAGTTCGGGGTGTGTTGGTTTGTTCCCATTGCGACCGAAATCGAACACTGTGTTCACGAGGGGTTGGTGAAAGTGTCGCATCCAAATATGGTTGATTCCAACGCGTGCGGTCAGCGGATTCGTTGGCGAAGTAATCCAGTCTGCGAGAGCTTTGCGACGTCCGGTGCTCGTTTTTGGATACTGAATGGAGAGTGGATGGTAGGTATCGTATTGTTGAGTTTTCGCTTTATGGATCGCGGCAAGTGCATCTTGGTGACGTTGCAGTACCCCAGGTCGCTTTTTCTGTAGGGCATCGAGTTGATCAGGGGGGAGTTTCGGGTCCATGGACTGCACATCGATTTCTGCGAGTTCCAGGGTGCTTTGGGCTAGGTCCCATTGCCCTTTTTCCAAATCCAACTGTTGCTGTGCATTACAGGCTAAAGCCTTTAGTTCTTTCCATTCTTCGCTCGATTCGGATAGTTGCCGAACGTAACGAGCTGATTCAGCGGAGACTCGCTGGTCATAATCGTTGTACTGTGATTCCATCCATCGCAACTTGGCTTCGGCGGCTTGTACCGGTAGTTGTGGAAGAAGCAGAATTCGTTCGATGCGAGCGATTTTCTCTTCGAGGTTTCGGGCATTGGGGGACTTCCACGCTGTTGCGACGCGGGAGGTCGCAGGTGGGATACAGTAGCCTGTTGCAGATTCCCAATTCAGCATTCCCGCTAAATCGGATTGATCCGCAATTTGATCTGCTTCGAATGTAAAGCCGAGTAGCATCGCGGCAGACGTGGATTGATCGGTAGCAGTATGTTGATACTTCCAGTCATCGATCACCGCAAACGTACCTGGTCGAGCGTCGAACAGAATACCTTGGTTTGGATTCCCAACGGGGTTCCAGCCATTGAGGGCGATCGCCACCGCCTTCACGAGTACTTCTGGATCTGCAGGTTGTTGGGTTGTCACGTCGAGAGTGCATTGATCTTTGTCGGGATGGAGTGTCAATCGCACTTGTAACGCGCTTTGCATT
>JBIJCS010000630.1:0-2641 GCA_044344575.1 Pirellula sp.
CCCCATCCGGCTTGGGGAATGCTAGCATAGATAGGGATGGCGCGGGGACTGTCCCCGGGTGGAGGCGGGGAATGCTAGCAAAGGGGTGGGGCGGATGCGAGGGAAAGTTGCTCTGGTTACTGGGTCGACGAGCGGGATCGGACTAACTATCGCTACTGAACTCGCCCGCCAAGGTGCGGATGTCCTTCTCCATGGTCTGGAAACCCATGAAAATGCTCTCCATGATCTGTGCCTCTTGGGACCTCGCATCGCTTATCACCCCGCCGACCTGCGCTGCCCCAATCAAATCCAAGAACTCGTTGAATTCTGCTCGTCACAACTCGGTCCCATCGATATCCTCGTTAATAACGCAGGTATCCAATTCGTTGCTCCCATCGAACAATTCCCCACCCAACAATGGGACGATGTCCTCGCTGTAAACCTCTCCGCCCCCTTTCATACAACTCGCCTCGCTCTGCCCTCCATGAAACAACGAAACTTCGGTCGTATCATCAATGTCGCGTCCGTTCACGGACTTGTCGCCTCCCCCCTGAAATCAGCTTACGTTGCCGCAAAACATGGCCTCGTCGGTTTCACTAAAGCTGTTGCCCTCGAAACCGCTTCTACCAACGTCACCGTCAACGCCATCTGCCCAGGATGGGTCCTAACTCCTCTTGTCCAAAAACAAATCGATGATCGGGCTTCTAAAAAGAATATTTCTACCGACGATGCCGCGATGGAACTTCTCCTCGAAAAACAACCCTCACTCCAATTCGTCTCCCCACAACAAATCGCTGATCTCGTTGTCTTTCTCTGCTCTCCTCAAGCAAACTCCATCCGCGGTGCCGCTTGGAATATCGATGGAGGTTGGCTCGCTCAATAATCCTACGCTCTCATGCGTTGGTTCAGCGTTTAACCGCAATTCCGTTCAATGAATCATCATCACAATGCGATAGCCCAGGACTGGCGGCAGCTTCAAGCATCATCGCACGGACTACAAAGTGCGCAATCGATAATGCACATCATCCTTGCCGCAACCCATCGCTGATTTCGATCCGGAAGTGTGAAGATCTTTTTCGGACCAGCCAATCGGTCTACCAGTCTTCCTCTAGCGTCACCTAGCAATCTTGAGCGTCCTTTCCCGTTCATGTCGCAGCTCCTTGTTAGTGGTTGGTAGTTGGAAAACCTCACACTAGAAGGAGACGCGACTTATGAAAATATTGAAGGGTATTGCTGCTAAACGAAATGGTGACGGCGTTGTATGGTGTGAATCGATCGTTGGTATGTTTCGCGATCGGTGGACCAACCGCTGCACATACCCTACGTTGATGCGAAGATGGCGTTGTTGAACAGGGACGCCTACGGCTGACTGCTGAAGGAAATGGTTATCGCTGGCAGCTTCATTCTCAGATCACCGCTTCGTACCACTCGTCAAGACTCCAATCAGAGTTTGCTTGGCACTCTGGTAGTCGCGTTGTGAGGATCTTAAAACAGCCTTTTCATCCACAGAGTTTGTGGATGAAAGGTTCTAACATCTCTCGGATGGAAACCTTTGGATTGATCGCATTCTCAAACCCATTCTTACTTGACACCGCGGCGCAGCGAGAACTTACGAGCTCCGCATATAAACATCAACCCTATCATCAGTGTCGATGGCTCAGGAACTGGTTCTGGGCTTGCGAGATAAAACGCCGCATTCGCGATTAATCGATCGATGTCGCCATTGGTGTTCGGATATGGATAAGCTCCATAGAAGTTCAGGTTCATTACCTTTCCGGGAAAGCTTGCCGACTCGATTACCATCGGGGTCGGTGCTCCTTGCTGGAAAATATCTTGCCACGCGGATAGCAGTTTTGCACCTGCCCGAACCTGTCCTGACTGCACGTATTCTGCATTGATGGAGCTTACTCCTTCAAATACCGGATGGTTCGGCTCGTAGATGTGGGACATTGAACCTACATTTGCCCCTCGGTATCCTGCATTTTCCAGTGGATCAAAACCGGATGTTGCCCACCTTCCTCCCGGCGCGAAGGAACTACCAAACGACATCAGAATAACGTTTCCACCCCCTAAGACATAATCCGTAAGATGATTTCCAAGACTGGTCGCATCGTTGAAGTTGGAGCCAGACCAAACCACAACTGCTTGGTAATCACTCAGCAAGGAAAAAGATGGTGTGCCGATATATGCATCGAAGACATCAACCGATTCGAACGCGTATCCACCTATTTGAGCACCGTTGAGCACTCTGTCTCTCACAATCAACAATCGATTCGGTCCGAATAAGGAGTTGGTTGCACTGCTCTCGGCTCCGACAATCAATACAGATCCTGCTAGGCAAATCGACTCTTGGAAAATCAGAGCCATAATCAGCAACAAACGACGATAATCAAACATAGAAATCACCTCAATTCACGAATCTTGCGAAAAAGAACATCATCGTGAAGTTCTACGACGTATATCTACTTCGCTCAAAATTTGCTGCTGCTCGATCCCGCGAAGAGACTTGGCTGCCACCACGGCACCGCTTTAAGTATTGTCTTGAGGGAGACGAGTTGAAGGAGTTTTTGGTCTTGCATTGCTACGAGTTTCTGTACTCATAGATTCTTTCCTTACCCATACAAGTCTCGAATGGAAACGAATTCACCCTTCGCAGCGATTC